>JBGSXT010000396.1:0-5807 GCA_041751295.1 Mariniblastus sp. | reverse complement strand
CGTCTCCGAGTTGGCCTCTCGCGTGACGACGGTGTTCGACGCGGCCCGGCTGGAGCGGGCGGAGCAACTGGTTTTGGAGCTGGCCCAGCTGATGAAGGATTTGAGGGCAATCGCCGATCGCATCCGCACCGAGTGTGGCTGCCGCTTCACGTAGTAAGCCATCTGCTACTCCGCAGGACCCTCCTGCGAGCAAGCTGGTCCGAGCGGAAAATCGACCTCGACGGGGCCGGAGCCGCAGCGCCGAGCCGAGCATGAAGGGTCGCTGGTGACAGGGGCTTGTGACTCGTGGCAGGCCCGAGGGCGGCAGATCGTTACGCCGTAGCTCACGCCGAAATCGGGTAGCCTTCCCCAGTTGCCTTCGTCTGGTATTTTGTCAATCGGAGTCACAGTTGGTATATTGTCTTCCTTAAGACCTTCGTCGACGAATGATAGATTCTCTTGTTCACGGTGACCCTGACTCGGTAACATCACGGTTGCCAATGCTGATGTTGCCAGCATTCCTGGGGTGTTTCCTTTGTGTTCAATTCGACGTTCCCGGATTGCTTACTTGTTTCCAACTCGCCGCGTTTGCTGTTTCTGCTGCGATGTTTACCGAATTTCGCGTTGAACGCGGGCTGTGGATGCTCGCGGCGTTGTACTTCGCAATCTGGGCGGGAATGTCACTCCTGTGCCTGTACGGCGAAACTCGAGATTTGATCCGTGGGGTTGTCCCCGAGGTAAGTCTGATTGTCGACGCAGCCATTGCAACTGCGATCATGCACGGCCACACCAAGTTCCTATGGAAAGTCATTTCTCACAACCTGTCGATTTTCCGTGAATAGCCACCGGAGCTACCGCCATCGCGTGGTAACCATGCTGAGATGTTGAATTACCTTGTGCCCCGAATTGCATTGGCAGATCTGCCGCCCATGTTCGGAATGGCATTCATCGGCGCAATAATCGCCGGAGCATACGGCATCCTGCATGATCACATTACCTTTTCAATCGGTCCTGAGTATTTCACCAATTTCAAATTCGAACAATTTGATTACGTTGACTTCGGCCTTGGTGAACGTGTCTTCGTTTCGTTCGTTGGATTTCTCGCCACCTGGTGGGTGGGTTTCATCATTGCCTGGTTTCTTTCGCGGCGATTGATCCCAAACCAACCTCGATCAATGGCCTATCGTGGAATATTCCAAGGATTCGCAATTGTCGTCGCCTGCGGAATCCTGGCCGGCATTGGCGGCTATTGTTACGGCGTGTGGCGCGGACCGGATTCCGATTATTCGGCGTGGTTGCCGATTGTTCGTAGATGCCAAATTACTGACACATGGGCATTCGTTCGCGTCGCATACATTCATAATGCGAGCTACCTCGGCGGTTTGGCAGGGATTATCATTTCGTTGATTGTAATCCAGCCACGAAAACTGGACTCGATCCCGGACACCGGCACATAACAATTCAGAGTTTGACTTCACGGGGTCATTGATTTTCGGCTTGCGGCGGAGGGGACGTTGATTTTGTGATGGGGTTTGAAGTCCGTTGGGCCTGCCGAAGTTCAAAAATGCGTTTATGGTAAGCGACGAAGTCCTGTGGATTCGACAAGTTTAACGAATCGCCGCCGGGTTGAAGCAGACGATCCAACGATGGATGCCATCAAGTTGCAATTAAGGAGTTTCCCATGAGACTTACCGGTTCTTTTTTCCTCTTCATTCTTATGCTGCAGACTCCGTACGCCTGGAACCAGGAAGATCGCGGCTCGGCGGAGAAGGCAGGTGCGAAAGACAAAAACCAACCCCTGCAGGTGTACATTCTCGCCGGGCAGTCAAACATGGAAGGGCATGGTTTCATCAAGGCCGATCCGCAGCGGAACGAAGGAAAAGGAAGCCTGGAATTCGTTGCCCGGCAACCCGGGACGGCTGACAAGTTCAAGCACCTATTGGGTAACGAAGGCAAGTGGGCCATTCGGGACGATGTGTGGATTCAATACCTGGAACGCAAAGGCAAGCTCACGGTCGGTTATGGGGTTAGAGACGACTGCATCGGGCCGGAACTTGGATTCGGTCAGGCGATCGGCGAAACCTGTGACGCACCGGTTCTGCTCATCAAGCTCGCGTGGGGCGGAAAGAGTCTGGCCGAGGACTTCCGCCCTCCGAGTTCCGGCGGAGAAGTCGGGCCTTACTACAAAGAAATCGTTCAGCGTACCAAGGATGTACTTGCCAACCTAACGAATGAGTTCCCGGAGTTCGGTGACCGCGGTTGCGAACTGGCCGGATTCGGCTGGCACCAGGGCTGGAACGATCGCGTCAACGATTCGTTCAACGACGAGTACGAAAAGAACATGGCCAACTTCATTCGCGACATCCGCAAGGACTTGGCTGTCAAAGACCTCCCCTTCGTGATCGCTGAGACCGGAATGGGTGGCCTGGCCGAGAAGGATCCCCACGCCCTGGCTCTGATGAAGGCCCAGGCGGCAGTGGCCCAGTACGAGGAGTTCAAAGGGAATGTGGCGTTCGTCGGGACGCGTGAGTTCTGGCGCGAACAAGACGTGTCACCGTCCAGCCAGGATTACCATTGGAACAGTAATGCCGAAACGTACTATCTGATCGGCGAGGCGATGGGTAACGCGATGAACGGGCTGTGTTCGTCGCCCGCCCGTTCGGGGCAGCGTGTTAAAGCGGGGGAAATGTCGGGGTACCTGCTGGTGCCGCACGGGCGAGTGGACAAGGAATACAATGCCGGCTTCTCGATGTATGTGGCGGCGTGGCCTTTGTTGCGGGAGTATCCCGGAGATCGATTTCAAACGGGTCTGCTTGGTACGTGGATGTTTGCCCAGCATGATCAACCTCTGGACGGCGAACATTATTCTGATATCGAAGGTGGCCTAGGTTGGTGGCGCGACACGCGATTTGCCACGACCACACCGAAGTTCATCATGGGCGGCGTGGCGTTGAACTTCAGCGAATGGGCCAACGGACCTGGAGCTGGCAAGGGGCGGGATTGGGAAATGCCGGCCGGCCACTACGCGATCGCACAGCTCAGTCCGTGGGTGCTTTGGCCGCCGGACGGGTTGAATCTCAAACAAGGGACCTCGGGCGAACTTTTCGGGTACGGCTATCTGCCGCTGCCGCTCATCGCTGCCAAGAAAACGACCGGCGGTAAGGACGTTCCGACTGGCGACCAGAGTTGGACGCTGTTTCTCAACACCGGCAATTTTAAAGGTCCGGTCACTTTCTTCATGCCCTTTTTCTGGAGCAAGCCGACTTTGGAGAATCCCAGGTTCGCCGGGCAGTTTCTGGATACGAGGCCTTCCGAACCTAACAAGTCCGTGCAGATGGAAACACAATACATTCCCTGCTTCATCAACAACGATTCCAATGGTCAGTCGTTCGCCCGCATCGCCCCTACCTCGTTTCCCAGAGATGCGAAGGGCGATTCGGTCGTGGTTCACAGCATCACTGCCTACAATAAACAGGCTCTGTGGAATGGGGTCAAGGCGTGGTTCGAGGGTGGAGATGCCGTGACAGGCACCATCGACAGGCAAGGTTCAACGTTGCACAAATTCAGTGACGAGGGGGGCTCGACTTGGGAGATGTATTCACTCGACACGCCGGACGCGCGGAAAATTCCCATCGACTGGGATGCGTTTGCCACCCCGGTGGCGATCGACGAGCACACCTACGGCTACCAGTGGGACCCCGGAATGGTTACGAACAATGGTTCGCTGAACACGTTGCCCGAATACTTCCGCCTAGTATCCAGCAAGAACAATAAAGACCAATGGCAAGCGATCCACGCCAAAGATGTGCCGGCGGAAACCGGGTTGGCCGAAGTGACGTTTGGGCCCCCAACCGACGCCCGACCGCCCGAACCTTACATCACTCCGGAAAGCGCGAAGAGTTGTTGGAAATCGCCCGGCCCGGCCACCGGGCCGTTCACGACCAGACTGGGGGACGACAGTGTTGTGACCTATTTTTGGTATCGATTCGCCGATCAACCGGCGATCCTTAACGCCGATCTCACGGACGCCGAGCGGGAAGTCCTGCAGAAGAAGATCGAATTGATTCACCGCTTCTGGAAGAAGGACAGGGAATACCTGCCTCCCAACACCGTCGGCTCGCTTGCCGATATCGACCCCGCACTCCTCGTGACACCACCGCAGGGCATGGAGGTCGGTTACGTGCCGATCGTCACGCGGCAAGCCTCCCAATGATCGTCTCAAAGTAGCAAAAGCCTAAGGCCACTCAATTCAGATTTTCCGCCAGCCAATTGAGGTAGTCGGCGCTGCCATCCTGGATTTTCAGGACAATGAGTTGAGGTTGATCGTAGTTGTGCAGTTCAAGCACAACTGATTCCAGTTCGTCAAAGCGATGGAGAGATGTTTTGATGACGCACGACCATTCCTCGGCTGATTCGATTTTGCCCTGCCAGCGATAGCAACTGGTGATTGGGCCTGATATCTGGACGCAAGCCGCCAAGTTGCGGGATACCAGCTGCTGGCTGATTTCGACCAGGACATTGCGGTCGTCGCTGGTTGTGGTCACGACGATCGGATCAAAGTCTTTCTTGGTCATCGACGTCGCCTAACCGATCGGGGTGGGGAATGGTCTTCTGATGGGTGGCAATGATTCGTCAACGCGTTCCACGTACATTGCCCTGACTGCTGATTGGCACGCAATTTGGCCAGATTGCCAATGGCTGTCTGGTGAAACCAGGCAATTGCTGATTTGACTTGCTACCACTTGTAGCCCTTTCTATACTCCCCCGCCATTTTTGCGCGCTCATTTTGACATGAGCGCAGAAACGAAAATCTGTTGACGGGACGCGGCCGCCTGATGGCTGTCGTTTACCGAAGACGGACTATTCGATCGTATCATTTTTTTCGACCATCAGGAAACTCGACTTGAGCCGAAATCCGAGCAGGTTCCCACATCGATCGATTTGGAAAGATTCCAAGTCAAACCGATGTCTGCTGCGCCTTGGCTTTTTTAATTTGCGAACGTTTATCTGTCTTGCCATCCTCGCGTTGTTGGTGATTCCCAACTGTGTCACGGCACAGCAGTTCAGCTTCGAGCCGCCGGCTCCGTTTCACGATATCAACCTGGATGCGGACGCGATTCACACCTGGCACCAAGGTCAATCCGAAGTCGTACATTTGCAGGGCAATGTCGTCATCAGCCAAGGAGATATGCGGGCAACTGCTGATGAAGCGGTTATTTGGATTCAGTCGCATGAATCGGAGCCCGATCTGAAAAAACTGGTCACTTACCTGGAAGGGAAACAAGTCATTGTTCGGCTTGCCCGAGAGGGTGCGCCTCATCAGGAGACAGGTCATGCAGAGGACGCGATTGTTGACCAGAAATGGCTAGGGCGGTTTTTTACCAACGCCCGGATCAACACCGCTACGGAACCAACTGCAATGTCCGATACGCTACCGGAAATACAGCAACGGGCTTTGCAATTTCTGCAGGACGATTCGCAAGCTGAAATCAAGCCGGTCACTTTTGTGCAACAGATCGATGAGCCGCAAATGGTTATCGATCCACAAACTGGACAGCTGCGCGAAATTGCACCTGCACCTGCTCCCTCAGTCCCGGACCTGAACATTCGCCCTCCAGTTGATGATCCGGCTGGTTCGAACTCTGTCATTGACTCGGGAAGTGTGACACCCGCGACGCAACTCATGGGTCCGGTAATTTCCAATTCGAATCAGACCGGTGCGCAAGTCACCATAACCAGCCGCGATCCAACCGTCGATTTGAACCTGAACATTTCCAGCAATCCCGCCAATCCGCTGGAACGAATTGTCGTCGGCAGCGGAGGTGTTC
>JBGSXT010000395.1:0-3386 GCA_041751295.1 Mariniblastus sp. | reverse complement strand
CTCGGGGCGAAACCCACCCGAATCGGACTCGATGCCAGCGACATGGACTTCATCCTGATGCCGGGCGGCGTAGCTCATCGCGCCCGCCAAACCGTTTTCTTCGTTCGTCCAGAGCACCACTCGGATCGTCCTTCTCGGTTTCAGATTCAGTTTCCGGATCACATTGAGTGCTTCCATGGCAACGACGCAGCCACAGCCATCGTCCTGGGCACCCTGACCGACGTCCCATGAATCGATGTGACCACCAATCACAACGATCTCTTCAGGTTTTTCGCTGCCGACAATTTCGGCGATGACATTTGCCGATGGGACTTCACCTTGATCCTCAGCTTCCATAAACAACTTGACGACTGGTTTATTGGCGCGCTCTTGCAATCGCTTGAGGAGCGTCGCGCCTTCAATAGTCAGTGATGCCGCCGGTATTTTTTTGACTTCGGGTGCACCGGAATACCGCATTGCACCGGTATGGGGCGTTTGCAGGGAATACGCACCAGCCGATCGGATAAGCGCCGCAAGTCCTCCGCGTTCCGCCGCCCAGCGGGCGCCGTTGGTTCGATATTGAACTGCCGCCCCATATCCCGACCCTGACGTTTCCGAATAGGGGGGCATGGGAAAGTTGAAAACGACAATTTTCCCGGCAATCTCTTTGTCCGGCAGTTTGTCCAATTCGTCTTTACTGTCGACGACAACGACAGGTGCTTCGATCCCAGACGGCCCTGTTCCAATTGAGCCTCCCAAACCCAACATGGGCAGGCGAAGTTGCGAGGGCTCAGTCAATTCGACGAACTCGTTGCCGCGAACCCATTTTCTGACCATCACTTTTTCAGTCTGGACGTTTTGATGACCATCTTGCTTCAGCGACTTGATAGCCCATTGGATCGCTTTTTCCAGCGACTCACTGCCGCTCAAACGATGCCCAATGTCATCGCACAGTTCCTCCAGTTTCAGGTAGGACCGGTTTTGCTGCCGTGCCGATTCAATCATCCTTTCTGCAATCGGTTGGTAGCTGTCCAGTTCAAGTGGTTGTTGCGCCGCGAGGGCCTGCGGCGATTGGCCGCCAGCAACAATTACGCCGGACAAAAACAGCGCGAAAGCTGAATTCGCACAGTTCCATAGTGATCGAGAGATTGCCCAAGTTATCATAATGCTGGTATATCCCCCTAAACGGTCGAGATTTCGGTCTTTGATTGGTCCTGTTTTAATGCCTCGTCGACAGGAACGGAATCGGCTTCCGTGTCGCAATCGAAATCCAACCGCCAATGGGATCTCTCTGTTACTGGTCGCCAAAGCGATGGGCGATCAACATATAAATGTAGGTCGAATCGCTAATTCGTCCGATGCAACGCCGGGGCGAATTAGCAATTCGACCGGCAGTTAAACGGAAACTGGCCGGTCACTATCAGCAGGCCGCTTTGGAAACGGGTTCCCAAAATCATTACGGAACGGAAATGGGGCCTCAGAACCGAAGCAGCTGCGACATCCGCTGCTGTCGTTGAGGGGCAATTTACTGGCGATGGCGTTGCAATGGGCCGAAAGGTCGCATCCTCGACAGGCAAATTCGGCATTGCAACAGGTGTGGCCCACATGATTGACTAAAGTCTTACCCCCCCAACAAACGAAATAATAAGTCAGGTAGTCAGGTTATCGACGCCGCGAATCGGAAGGAGCCGGTTCCAAGCGACGGCAGCCGCGACCAGAGGGGGGAAAACTCTGGTGAAACGACTGTTTCACGACGTGGTACGTCAGGATGGATCCTTGTGACGTGCTGTCTGTTTTTCCAACTCGACGACTCAATTGCCGCCTGCCTGGCAGCTTGATTCGATTCTGCCGATTGCACGAGTACGAAAATTCATACTGGTTCGATTTTGGCAGATTGAATTGATTGGCTGTCAAGCGGAAACCGAAGTCGTTGGTGGAGCCGAATGCTGCGTAACGCATTCGGTTTGTAGTATGCGAATATTGTTCATCCTGACCCAGTAAACTGGTTGGGCCATTATGGTGCGAATCACGCGTCAAACTGGCCTGCACCATGAGGGATGAATGGTTGTGTTAGTTGAACCGAAACAATTCGATTTGGCGACCACAGCGAAAGACGATTCAAAGTGATTTAATGGAGAGCCCGCGATGAAGGTGTTCACAACTGGACAGGTCGCCAAGATCTGTAAAGTGGCCCCACGCACGGTTAGCAAGTGGTTCGATTCGGGACGGCTGAAAGGCTACCGAATCCCCGGCTCGCAGGACCGTCGTATCCCACGCGAATACCTGATCAGATTTCTCAAAGAGCATGGTATGCCACTTGGGGATCTCGAAGATGAGGCAATGGCGAAAATTCTCATTGTCGCACAGGATCAGGTATTAATCGAAAATCTGAAACGCGAACTTCCGCCGGAAAGATCGTTCAGGGTAGCTGTGGCTGCCAGCGGTTTTGAAGCGGGAATTCAAGCCGAAAGTTTTCACCCA
The DNA here is from genome assembly GCA_041751295.1 of Mariniblastus sp. Classification (GTDB taxonomy): domain Bacteria; phylum Planctomycetota; class Planctomycetia; order Pirellulales; family Pirellulaceae; genus Mariniblastus. The sequence goes on along the minus strand of JBGSXT010000395.1, from coordinate 926 downwards.
GACTGCATTATTACTGATTTTTCCATCGGAAAAATCGAAGCCCTGCAGATCTGTCAAAACCTGCGAAAAAATAGTGACTTTACGGATACTATTTTGATCGCACTGCTGCCAGACGATGGAAATCCGATTTCCTTCGATCGCTCAGCAATCAATGAGACGTTTAAGAAGCCGTTCGACGCCAGCCTGCTGGCCGAGCGACTGAGAACGCTGATCGGTTCCAGAAAAGAGTTGGTTTAATTCGAAAACCAGCCTTCTTCGATCATCGCCGCAATGATCGGGACCGACAAAAGCTAATTCGCCGTCTTTCGCATATCCCGTCGTCAAGTTGGCTAACTTGACGACGGCTTTTTTCTGCGCCTTCGATACCAACTGCCAATTTCTCCAAATGGCCATTTTCATCATCCCGGCAGCAAACACCTTTGATCACTGCCAATTTCAATTTTTGGACCCAACTATTCCCCTTGGAAAAGGGTCGCTGGCCGCCAACACGGTGTTTGCGGCTGAAAATTCGGTTATCCTATTGCGACAAGTCCGGTTACCGAAACATCCGGTGCCGCCATGTTTGACTGCTAATCAGTGCCTTCCCAGCAGGGCCTGATAGGAATTCGACACAATTGGCAAGGCACCCGGTTCAATCCTCCGACGACAAATTGCCACTACCGATGTCCGAACTGACCCACTTCGATGCTGATGGCAACTCGAGAATGGTCGATATTGGCGGGAAGGAAGCGACCCTGCGTTCGGCGACCGCTGGTGCCCGGATTCGAATGCGAGCCGCGACTTCCGAATTGATTTCAAAGGGTGGAGCAAAGAAAGGGGACGTACTGAGCGCAGCGCGGCTGGCCGGCATCATGGGTTCGAAATGGACGCCGCAATTGATTCCGATGTGCCATCCGATCGCGCTCGATTCGGTCGAAATTCGTTTT
>JBGSXT010000394.1:0-2098 GCA_041751295.1 Mariniblastus sp. | reverse complement strand
TGTCGAAACAATGTCCTGGATCTTTGTCGGCAGTCTCATTGCCAGCATTCTGATTGCGATCCGATTCACCGATCAATTGGCTTTGCAATGGACCGCCATTGGCATGGCTGTTGTATTCGGATCACTGACGTGGCCGCCGGTGTTTCGTTTTATGGCTGGTCGGCTGATCGGGGGTGCCGCGTCAGAGTCTGTTGCCCGTTTGCGACTTCCGACAATGTTGTTTGGCTGGTGCGTGATGACGACCGCCTGGCTGTTGAACGGTCTGAGCCTTTGGTTGGTGTTGGCCAGTCTGCCAGGCACTAACGTCGTTATCGCTGATTTCCCACTAACGTTGGCCTGCGTTTCGTTGGCAACAGTCGCCGGATTTGTGTCATTGATGCCGGGCGGGCTGGGCGTCCGCGAATTGGTCATGATTCCACTGCTGAGCCCCCGATTTGAGATCGGGATCGCGATTATTGCTGCAATTCTGATTCGAATCGTGTGGCTTTCCGCTGAATTACTGTGTAGTGGTATAATTTACTACGCGTGTCGGACGGACTTGCAGAAACCTCAATCCGCAAAAGAATAACTTGGCCAAAATAACCGTTTTGATACCGGCATTTAACGAAGTCGATTCTCTGGAGCAATTGCACCAGGAAATCAGCGACGTCGCATCCGCCAATCAGCTGGATGTTGAAATCATTCTAGTGGATGATGGCTCTGACGACGGCACCTGGTACGAAATGAACCGGATTGCGCGCGACGATCCGCGTGTTCAATGCTTGAAATTCCGTCGCAACTTTGGCAAAGCAGCGGCCATTCAAGCGGGAGTTGACATTGCTTCCGGCCAATACATCGTCACGATGGATGGAGATTTGCAAGACGATCCAGCAGAAATTCCGAATTTGCTGGATGCCATGGAACCGGAGTTCGATGTGGTCAGCGGCTGGAAAAAGCAGCGTCAGGACCCGATCACCAAACGTTGGCCTTCGAAGGTGTTCAATTGGTTGGTGAGTTTTCTGTCGGGCGTCAAACTGCACGATCATAATTGCGGCTTGAAAATGTATCGCCGCGAAATATTCGAGGATTTTCGACTGTATGGCGAGCGGCACCGGTTCATTCCGGTACTCGCGGCTTCGAAGGGCTGGAAAGTTACCGAAGCAGTGGTTAACCATCGACCGCGAACCAACGGCGTTTCCAAATACAACTGGCGGCGATTGCCAAAAGGATTCCTCGATCTGATTACGATCACGTTTTTGACTAGCTACAACGAACGGCCGCAACATCTGCTGGGAGGGTTAGGATTGCTTTCGTTTACCGCCGGGCTGGCCGGCATGTTATGGATGGCGATTTATTGGCTGTTGCGGATGACATGGTTTGAGGATTGGGCACCGGTCCATCAACGCCCGATCCTGCTGTACAGCGTGGCGGCGATGCTGTTTGGCGGGCAATTATTGAGCATTGGAGTCCTGGCCGAGCTGTTATTGAGTAACAGCCGCGAGACCACAACCATTGCACCGTATTCCATCGCTGAACGGATTGGAACTGGACTGGGCAACGTTCAGCCGGCAGCGGCCGATTCCGATGGACGGCAGGCGTCACCTGCCACGTCTGACAAGAACTGATCGGCAGCATCATGAACGACTGTTCCGACGAATGCGATCTCGCCGCCATTTGTTCGGCCCGGCACTGGTCGATTTACGCGATGATCATTTTGTGCTCGCTGATTTTTGTTGGCGGACGCATCATGACGCTGGGAATCACGACATCCAGCGGGACGACCCCTTTCATGAGCGCCAATGACCGCAGTCGCTGGGCGACGATTGTTGCGTTGGGCGATCACGGCCGATACGAAATTGATGACGTGATTGCCGGTTCAGGCGACGGGATTTATTGGGATACGATCGACAAGGTACAACATTTTGGTGCCGACGGGCAATTGCACTACTATTCCAGTAAGCCGACATTGCTGCCGACCATGTTGGCTTGGCTGTATCGAGGCGTCAAAGTTTCCACCGGATTGAATTTGAAAGAGGATACGCTCAAGACTGCTCGATTGATGTTGTTGATTTTCAATTTGGTTCCATGGGCGATTTACCTGTGGCTGCTAGGCAAAATC
>JBGSXT010000393.1:0-1784 GCA_041751295.1 Mariniblastus sp. | reverse complement strand
ATCGCCGTCATCCGTTTGTTCATGTTACCTCCAGGGAAAAATAAATTACGGTGTTCCTGCGTTCCGATTGTAACCAGTGCCGCCGGTGAGAACGAGTCGTGTGTCTTCGCTTCTCCTCCCATTGAAAGGATTTCAAACCATTGCAGCTTCACCCGCCACTTAGCCCCGATCAGCCGACAAAAAATCAAAGCCCCGGATGCAACGCCTCCGGAGCTTCACGAAAATAGGTATCGATCCCATCAATTGATTGTCATTGGCTGGCATCAACCAGCCGATATCAGCTCCTTGTCGACGGCTAAGAACCTATCCGGAAACCACTAATACAAGCACGCCGCGCCAGCCAGTGGCCGATATTGGAATTTGCCCTAATTCCAGATCATTGCCGAAACGACATTGCTCCAGGTACCGACTTCGCCGCGAGTGCCGATCCAACGGAACCGATACCAGATCGACTTGCCGCCATCTTCGAAATTGAAATTGATCGCGTGGACCATGCGAGTCGCCACACCCATCGTCAGGTACTGATCCATCGAAACCGGAGCGGTGTCGCCGATGTGGGCGATGATCTCGATGCTCATCACACCGCGCGGACGGTGTCCGCGGCTGGGGAATTCTGGATCGGAGAACCGGATCACATTCCGCAGCTCCGACGCAGTAATCAGCGCGGTTGGCGAATTGGTGGGAAACGGCATTGGCGACGGCTTGGTATCGTGAACCGGCAACCCCGCCTGCTGCTTCTCGGTGTTGGTCACTTCCGGATTGGCCTGAATCTACCGCGCGACCGTTCGAATCAATTCCTCGAACTGTCTCCGCGACTCGTTCTTCAGCGTGGTCGCCCCTTTGGCCGCATCACGTTGCTGGATGGCACCGTTGAAGCTGGCATCAAAGGTCGTTTCTTCATTCTGAAGTTCGGTAACCGTTTCCGGCTTCACGCCGTAAACAGCCGGATTCGCGGCGACCATAGTCACCAAATTCTGTGCCCAGGCGCGGAATTCGGCATCAGATGACGGTATGTAAGTGGGCATTTCAAAATCCTTACATTCAAAAAGTGATGCAGCGTGACGACCGAAAGGCGTATTGCTGCGGAAAAAGGAACCTCACCGGCAACAACGAATCACCGGATCCAACAGCCCGTCGGCAAAGTCACCGCAGCCGTCACAAAGACAATGGCTTCCGTTTAGCCACCGTGCTCGAATATTCCAGAAACATTTTGAAAACTTTCGGTCCCGATTCCATCAAAACCGCACCAGCGGTCACAGCAGGATTCGTAAATAACGGCCGACAGATCTCCATAACGCTTCCGAACAAAGAACGTTAGCCGAATCGGGCGAGTAGGTTGCTTCGGATTGCCTCGGCAGTTTGACGGATTCGTCAATCTGGATGGCTGGATTCGTCGCTGGATTCGGATGTGTTACTGGAAACAGTGACGACGTCCACGCACGAAGTTTCGCAACCTTGTGCGACTCGGCGTGAATCTGGACATGGCGATGAACCACGCGATCAGTCGCAAGAGCCATTGGCGTTTATCACGGACACCCGCCCTGCGCTACGCGATGCCCAACAAGTGACTGGAGAAACTGGGACTCACTTCGCTCAAACAACTCTGGTGCGACATCGCTCCGCTTCGAGGAACCGCCTGATGCGGACTCGCATGTCAGGTCGTGTGGGGAGGACGGTCAGCGATGGCCGTCCTTACCCGATTTATCCGGAGCATCTGTGGCGGATGACTGATCATTCCCAATGGTTGTCCAATAAGGATCATGGAAGAATGCAATCTTAGCATT
>JBGSXT010000392.1:0-10076 GCA_041751295.1 Mariniblastus sp. | reverse complement strand
ACCCGCTGCAGCATCGAGGTCCCGAATGCGCTTCAAAACCGCAGCAACATTGTCTGTGGCTTCAGCGTGCACGGTGATCAAATCGGCACCGGCCTGTCGAAACTGTCGAACGTATTTCTCGGGTTCGACCATCATTAGATGCACGTCCAACGGCAGTTCCGTACATTTCCGAATCGCCTCGACGATCGTCATCCCGTAGCTGAAGTTGGATACAAACACACCATCCATCACATCCAGATGCAACGCGGCAAACCCGGCAAATTCAAGCTCCCGAATTTCCAGTTCGAGGTTGGCAAAGTCGCAAAGCAACAACGAAGGGAGGATCGCCGGGCTGGCGGCCCGCAATTTTCGAATGCAGTCTAGACGGGACATGTATTGAAGACAGTCGAATTCGGATCGCGGAACCTTGGCTGGAAAGAAATTCGATCTGATTGATCGCGATCCTTCCCAAATGGCAATGCTGATCCCTTTGAAAATGAAGATCGAAATTCTAATCTCACGGCCTTGTCTTGCCAGATCAATTCCTGAAAAATGGTGGTTGCCGAATAGCCAATCAATTTGAGTTAAACGCCTTTGCCGATGTTGCCGTGTAAACGGTGGTTTTCCCGCCCTTGATGATTGATCATTGCGATAATTTTTCAGGTGGGATCCGTTGGTTTACCGTAAAACTGCCTTAAATCGATACCTTTTTCGCGCTGTTCATCTTCCAGTAACTTCAGGCGTAATTCCAGTCGTTCCAGGTTCCGTGCGAGCCTCGGCAACAATTCAGCGTCCGCATCTTTCGGGCGGGGACGGGGAACAGCAGGATATGAAAGTTGCCTTTGCAGCGCAGCAAAAAAATACAGCGTCTCCCGACTTCGATTGGCCAATGCAATCCGGCCTTCCTTGACACCAAACAAAACCGGATCCGGTTGTTCAATCGTCGAACTGCCCGATTGTTGCTGCCGTTGCAGATAGTATTCGCTATGGACATAGACCAGATCGGCAATATCAACGATTCCGATTTGATGTCTCACGTTCAATAACCAGCGTGACCAGTTCGAATCGTAGACCGGATCACCGCTCATGGCCTTCAAACCGCTGTCGTAGCTCAACCGGTTTCGGCAAATGGTTTCGAACTGGAAAAAAAACAGCGCCACAGGCTCGATCGTTTCCGACCGCATACGGGCTTCATGTTCGAGAACCAGCAGCGCCAGTCCCATGTCAAAACGGCCACGTTCATTTTCGGCTTCAGCGATCATGTACGTTTGAAACGGCGTGAAGTAGTGCGCCATCCGCGCCATCGCAGACGACATCGTGCCAAAGTGGCTGATTTCCGCCAACAGAAAATCGATCGCATGGGGCAGATTCGTGGTCGCCAGAATTTCCTCACGCAAATGCGCCAGCAATTCTTGAACAGGTTCAGACGTTGATAGTCGATGGCTCAGGCCGCGAAACAAGTGGGCCTGTTCGATGTACTCTTCTTTGCGTAAGACAGTCGGCCTGGGACTTTCATTCATGATGTTTGCGATTTAGTTTTTCATCCATGAATTCGATCGCGTCATCCAACCAACTGGTGTCGGTAAATGTCGCGAGATGTCCTTTGCCGACGACCGATTCGTATCGACTGTCGATACCGGCGGCCAACAGCTTGTCGTGAAACAGCTTTGACGATTCGGGCGGTACCACATCATCAGCGCTGCCGTGAAAAATGGCGAACGGCGGATCTTCCGGCGAAATATGGGTAATCGGTGCGGCGGTGGCATAAAGCTGTGGGTTTTCCTCGGGACTTTCTCCCAGCCATCCCACCAGCGCCCGACTCTTGATCCAGCCAAATTCACAGGGCGCACCACCAATCACCACGCATTGCACCCGGCTGGAGTATTTCTGCAGGCCTTCCTCGATCTCGCCTTCCAACTTGTCATTTTCGTCGGTCGTTCCCAGCATGGCTGCCAAATGTCCGCCCGCCGAATAGCCGAAAACTGCGATTTGGTTAGGGTCGATGTTCAGTTTTTCACTCTTTGAACGAATCCAACGGACGGCATGTTTGCAATCATGAATCTGCGCCGGAAACCTGTGATCGGGTGCCAAACGATAGTTGATAGCCAGAACGACATAGCCCGAGCCGGCCAGTTTCCAGGCATGACGCAACATATTGACTTTCGAGCCATGTTGCCAGGCACCTCCATGAATCGCCAACACTGCCGGAAATGGACCTTTTCCCACCGGCATGTAAATGTCGCACAATAATCGGTAGTCATCTCCCTTGGCGAAAATCACATTCGAATATTTCTTGTACTTGTAATGCCGGGCCGTCGTTTCCACATTTGAATCCGATTCAAGGGGCTGTTCCTCTATTTCAATTGTTACGCCGGACCAATCCAGCGGCGCAGTCGGGCTGGCAGATTCGTCGGCAGTCTGGGCGGCGGTCGGCAATATGAATACGATTTGCCAGCTGGAAACCAGCAAGGCAAATGCAATTAATCGGATAGCCATCGGGGCGGTTCCAAGTGAATGGTCCTTTACTTCGTGCGGCAGCCCAAGTGAATAACGGCGATTCATAAAATTGCCGCTTATGCAATTGGAACCCGCGAGATAAGATTTAGATGTAACCTTTATACCTCGAAAACAGGAGCGAATCAGTCCAAATGTCGTTTTCTTCCATTCCAGAGGCGGTTGAGCAGATTCGGGCAGGTGGTGTCGTGATCGTAATGGACGACGAAAACCGCGAAAACGAGGGGGACTTCATTGCGGCCGCCGCCAAAGCAACGCCCGAAATTGTCAATTTGATCTTGAGTGGCCGAGGCGATTTCTGCATGCCGATTCTGCCGGAAACTGCCGAACGTTTGCAGGTTCGCCCGCTGGTGGAAAACAATACGGCCAGGCTGCAGACTGCATTTTTAACACCGCTCGACCATCATACCGCCAAGACAGGCATTACCGCTCAGGAACGGGCAGTTTGCGTGCGTGCGATCGCGGATCCGAGTTCGCGCCCGGAAGACTTTCAACGACCAGGTCACGTGCATTTGTTGTTGGCGAAAGAAGGTGGCGTGCTCCGACGCGCCGGTCACACGGAGGCAGCGGTCGATCTGGCGCGCATGGCCGGCTTGGCTCCCGCTGGTGTGTTGTGCGAAATTCTTGATGACGATGGAAACCGGGCAACGCGAGATCGGCTGCGGGAAATTGCCAAACAGAAAAATTTGCCGATCATCACGATTGAGGATTTGATTGCCTATCGACGACTCAGCGAAAAACTTATTTCACGAATTGCGTCCGCCAATCTGCCCACGAAATACGGCGACTTCAAAGTCATCGCCTACGACGTCAAGTATGAGACGCAACAGCCGATTGCGATCGTAATGGGCGAGCCTGCCCAACAGAAACTGGCTCCTCTCGTGCGCATGCACAGCAGCTGTTTTACGGGTGACCTGCTGAATTCCCTTCGCTGCGATTGCGGAGACCAATTGGACCTGGCACTGAAAATGATTGCCAATGAAGGCAATGGCGTCGTCGTGTATTTGCCGCAAGAAGGCCGAGGCATCGGACTTGCTGAAAAAATCAAGGCCTATGCATTACAGGACCAGGGAATGGATACCGTCGAAGCCAACCATGCGCTGGGGTTCAAGTCGGACATGCGAGATTATGGAATCGGCATTCAGATTCTGAAGGACATCGGATTGACACAAATCCGGCTGTTGACCAACAATCCGAAAAAGACAGAGGCTTTCAATCTGCGAGGTTTTGGCTTACAGGTGATCGATCAGGTTCCCATACTGCCTCCGATCAACCGCCACAATGCCCAGTATCTGGCAACTAAAAGAGTCAAGATGGGGCACAACCTGCCGGTTGATTGACTGCAAATGGGAGGTCGGAATAGCCATTGGCAAAAACAGCGATTTTGTGGGAAAATATCTTTTGGTTCGGTCCCGGCGGGGCGTGATCGTATTAGGCGAATGGCAGGATGCGGTTCAACTGTAGGACGAATTGCTAGTTCGGCCGATGCGTAGCCGCCGTGGAACGAATTGCTAATTCGTCCCACCGCCGGTTGTTATTGACCGCTCGTATTAAACTCGAATGAAAGCTGAGGGCGACGATTCGCCCACAACTGAAATGGCGCAAGTTCATTCCGTGAACAACCCGACAAAAAAACGCGGTGTCCCCGAAGGCACGTGGATCCAGTGTCCAGGCTGCAAGGCGGCAGTTTTTCGCAAGGAGGCGGAAAAGCGGCTGAATGTTTGCCCGGAGTGTGATTATCACATGTACGTTTCCGGCAATCAGCGCATTCAACAGGTGCTCGATGACGGTACGTTTGAGGAATGGGATACCAATATTTTTCCCGCAGATCCGTTGGAGTTTGTCGATAGCCGACCGTATGCCGAACGATTGAAATCGGAGCAGAAAAAAACCGGATTGTCCGATGCAGCTCTAACTGGAGCGGGCATGATTCGTGCCCGCCGCGTCGCAATCGGGATTACCGATTCGCAATTCATCATGGGGAGCATGGGTAGCGTGGTTGGCGAACGGCTGACGCGACTGATCGAACGTGCGACACAACAGGACTTGCCGTTGATCATCATCAGTGCCTCCGGCGGTGGTGCGAGAATGCATGAAGGCATTTTGTCGTTAATGCAAATGGCCAAGGTCAGTGCCGCGCTGGCGCGGTTTGACAGTGCCGGCGGTTTGTTCATCTCCGTACTTACCAATCCGACAATGGGGGGCGTGGCAGCCAGTTTCGCGTCGTTGGGAGACGTCGTATTTGCCGAACCGAAAGCACTTATCGGATTCGCCGGGCCACGGACGATCAAAGCGACAATCAGGATTGAATTGCCAGAAGGGTTTCAAACCAGCGAATTCCTGCTCAAACACGGATTCGTCGATCGCATTGTCCACCGCGAAAAGCTGAAGACCGAAATCGCCCGCACCATTGATTACTGCGGAAAATAGCTGCTGCGAAATTGCCTATTTGGCGGCCCCGGTCAAACAATGAACTGGCGAGTCTACAGACAGGTAGTCGCGTAATCGTGGCGGCGGCGGGAGAGTCCCGTAACTTGAAACTGATTCATTTCGCGATTTTTCCAAAAATCCTGAAAGGATGCGAATTGCGGCACGCTTTTATCATTTGCAAGAGGGCCGGATCGAAGCGTGAGAAACGACCTTGGAAAGCGAAACGCATGCCTGGCGCGGAATGTCAGCCTTAACCAAACAACCACAGCGGAGCACTTATGTTCAAGCGAACCTTTAAACTGTTACAGGTTTTGTCAGTCTTACTAGCGCTCGCTGCACCGGGCAGGGCGGATCAAATCTTGCTGACCTGGACGGGAACCACGTTTTTTGATGCTCTTGACAATGCCGGGGTCTTCGGACCGGAGGGCGCTCTGGTGCCCGGTGGCTCGTTCTACACGGCAACTTACTTGTTCGACACGAGCATTGGATTTACAGAGAATGAAATCAATTCGAGCCAGCAAGTAGAGGGTGGATCGTCGTTGGTCAATACACCTCCAATCCCACTGGTATCAGCCACGATGACGGTCAACGGTGGCACCGCGGATATCAATGGAGACTACTATTCTCTTTATTTTCGACAGGGGGGATCCGGCGCCCTGCAAAGCACGATGATCTGTCTGGCTCAGCGGGAGATTGATGGAAATCCAGTACTTTTCGGCGGGGAGTTGTTTCAGCGAGTCTCCAGACCGGATGATTCCTGGCCCTTATCCTTGGACCAACCAGGAGAATTCGACTTTACACCTGCCGAGAATCTTAATTCAAACTTTCTTTTCATCGAACTCGACAATCAGGGCAACATCGCTGCGACAACCGGTTTTGGCCTTATCCCATCGCACCTTTCAATTACATCAATGTCCGTTCTGCTTGGAGATGTCAACCTGGATGGCGTGGTCAATTTGCTGGACGTCGCACCGTTTGTCACTGCAATCACCAGCGGAACATTCATTCCACAGGCGGATATTAACGACGATGGCGTGGTCAATCTGCTGGATGTCGCACCCTTTGTCGAACTGCTTACCGGGGGTTAAGCAACGTGCGACAGCAGCGATGCATGAGAACGAATCAGTTGCAATTCTGTGGGGAACTTGGCATTGATTTGGCTTCGGACAGAACAAAAGATTTGAGATTTGAGATCAATTAGTCATCCGATTTGGTGGCTGGCATTCGATCCGGAAAAATGTAATTGCAACTGCATTTTTTCTTCCGAATATGCAAAACGACTTTGCACTTTGGACAGGTTTTCTGCCAGCTTCCAATCGCCACTTTGACCGCTTTTTGCTTGCTGGCCGGCACCCGCGCAGGATCAATCTTCAATTTTTCTTCCGCCTCGGTTTGCTTAACGGCACATTGGGGATGAATGCCACCGCTGGAATAACTCGATTGTCCGCATACGGGACACTCAGCTCGTTCAGGTCGAATATACATAGGAGCAGGTTTTTTTTGAGACATTTTGTCCGGTTCAGATTGGCCAAGCGAATTTCGCCCAGCTTGCGGTTGACAATCAGATGGATTTCGCAAATGGACTACCCTGCAAAAAAGTCTACTTAATTAATGATTGCCAATTGGTTGTGGAAAAATCGTTTGGGCCGGTCGGCACACACCAATTTTGGACCCCGCCGAGGGGCGTCCTAAATCCCGTTCGAATTGATTTCCCTGATCGAATGTTTTTAATTGCTAATCGTCACACCGGCGTTTTACCGCGTGGTGCATTGAATTCAGGAGTTCGAATTCGCCGACTCAAATTTCTTGACCCGTTCACGCACGTTCTGAAACGGCATTCCGCCAATTTGTTCATATCGTTCGGCCCGAATAAACCAGAATGCCAGTCCGCCAGCATTATGGGCCGCCGTTTTTTTGGCCGGAGTCGCTCGTACTCCCAGCGAGCCTTTGCGCCCCGTTTTCTGCCAGCCACGCTGCTCCATGATCATTCTCACCAGAACACCAATCGCCTGTCGGAACCGGGCGTTGCGCTTTGACTCGACGCCCGACAGAAATCGATCAATCGTCGGTTGGGATTCCAATTCTCGAACGACGCCGGCCAGCGGTGCCCGGTCATGGTGCAGTTCAGATTCTTCCATCCGACGCTGGCGTTCCGGATTGTCAAAAAAATCGAGCACCAGTTCAAATGGCTGGTTCGAATCGTTGGCAACATCCGCAAACGCTCTGCCATGTCGATATTCCAAAAACGATTTTTTTGTAATGCGTGCTTTGGGCATTGGCTCATTCCTGCCGACGATGCGACTACAGGACCTTTGTGTTTTGCAGATACAAATTCTGCAACTACAAATATTGTAGGTTATTCAACTGCGGTCGGCAACCGATCATCCCGGATTCCGACCAGGCCCTGCTCAGCCGTTTAAGGACGCAACCCGCCAGGCGGCACCTGTAACGTGTTTCCACTGATCACTCATGGAATTGATCCGGGATCAACAGGCAGCGTGTTCAGTTATTGCCATCCACCAGCTGATGGCTAACGGCATTGTGCTGCCAACGTGCAACAGGTTGATTTTCTGCAACGCGATCTGTTGACTTTCGGGAGTTGAGCAACTTCGTCACTGCCGGCAGGTTGTTTTTCGGAAGCATCGGCGCACCATCCAAGGCAAGCACCGACATATTTTTGGAAATTCATCAACATCGGATCGGACGCGACATATGTTTTACGAGGATCAATTGCGCCGTTTTGTGATTCCTTTCGTTCCAGGATCATTCAGATGTCCACTCAAACCATACTGGTTGTCGACGATAGCCGCGCCGTTCGTCTGCAAATTCAGCGAATCTTGATCGACGCTGGTTATGAAGTGATTACTGCCGAAAACGGCGTTCAAGCCATCGATCAACTGAAAAATAATCCCTGCCTGATGATTCTGGATGTTTTGATGCCGGAACTCGATGGCTACGGTGTCTGCGAAAAACTGGACGAAATGAGTGATCAATACGGAAGACTTCCGATCGTCTTTCTGACAGCCGTCGATTCCAACGCGATGGAATTGTTAGGACGCCAATACGGTGTTTATTTGCAAAAGCCGATCAACCCGCCGGAATTGTTGACCGCCGTCCAATACCAATTGGAATCCACCGCATCGTTCTGAATTCCCGCAATACCCACAGCAATACCCACAGCAATACTGGCGGTCCAATGGAAGACCTGAAAGATAGCTTGCCCGCACTTAAAATTGATGTCGCTACCTGGCGGCGTGATATTCAGACCTTTGTCGATATGACGATCGATGAATTGACGTCGATCAACGATCAACTTGCGTCACCATTTTCCGGATCGTCTGGTCGTCGACCCCGACATTCGAAGCCCGAATTGGCTGCCAGGTCTGGGGAATCAGGCCGCAAAACGATTGTCGAATCCGCAGACCTGGGCCGTCATCCATCGCGAACGGATGAACGGCTCACCAGTTTAAAACGTAAGCTGGCCGCAAAATTGTCGAGCAACAGTCAGGGCAACCAGGTGTCCGGGTAACGAATATGCGAACGTTGAAAGAATTGAATCTGGATGTTGCGCAGCGTTATTGCGTCTTTCAGAGTGCGGAAAACTGGTTTGGATTTCCCTGCCTGAATATTCGCAGTGTAATTCCCCGACCGGCCATCAATCGTATGCCGTTCAGCGATCCTGTCCTGCAGGGCGTCAGTCACATCCAAAACGAATTTGTACCTGTATTCAGCCTGAGATCGCTGTTGAACGTGCAATACGAATCGCTGGATGGGGAACAGCAATTAATGATCTTGCCGGGGCCGCAAAGTCCGTGGGGTTTGCTGATCGATCGAACCATTGGATTGGCGGAACTTGAAACATCGTACTCGGCGCTTTCACAACTGGAAGACAGCGGTTGGTCGAAGGTCGTCGTGGGTTCCGCGTCGTACGGCAGCCATGTTCTGCGGGTTCTCGATCCCGAGGCCATTTATCGATACGCACAAGATCTGCTGGAATCGTACTGGCACGATGCAACCGAATTTACAGTCGAACCGGAAACTACAGGGTCGGAACCATAGATGCGAATCACTTTAGCCATTTCGATAATCGTCTTTTGCAATCTGGCTGCCGGTTTCCTGCTGGCCCTGGGCATGCAACAGTCCAGCACAGTGCTATTCAGTTCGTGTTGGCTGGCAGCCGTGCTGATAACTGGCCTGTCGTCCGGTTGGCTATACTTCAAATCCCGCTGCGCGAATTCCACGCTTGCCGGGTTTGTTGCCAATCCCTGTGCAACCGCGACTCCCAGCTCAGGTTTCCTGGAACTGGACGCGATGGCAAAAACTTTTCGCAAGTCGTACAGCGAACTGGCCGGTCAGAATCAGGCGCGGCTGGAGGTTGAACAGGAACTGGATTCGATCTGCGAATTGCTCGCCAGCTTGGATCGTCGCGACCCGGACCGGGTATCGGCGGACCAGCAAACCTCCGTGGCCAAAAGACTGCAAGGCATTCTGCACGGCTACAGCAGTGATTTTGCCTCTGGTGTGCAACAGGCAATATCATGCGCCCGAGAGATCGGCCGATGTGCCCAGCGTGTCGTGACGGGCGCGGATCAACAATCGGATGCCGTCAGTCGCACGACCCAAATTGTCGAATCGCTGTCGATACAGGTCTTGGCACTGAGCGAACGGGTTGATGTGGCTGCCCATTCTTCGGCAAAAACGCAGTCCAGTGTGTCCAGCGGTGTACATGAACTCGAACGGATCGTGGCTGAATTGGAAGCCATTCGTAATCGAGTCGCCACTCGCGAACGCAAGCTTCAGGTTCTGGGTCAACACTCGCGCGAAATTGGTGCCATTGTTGAGTCGATCGGAACCCTGTCATCGCGAACCGATCTACTGGCACTCAACGCTTCGATCGAATCCGTACGGGCCGGTGAGCACGGTCGGGGATTCGCTCTGGTTGCGGATGAGGTTCGAACCCTTTCCGAACAGTCAGCGCAGGCTGTACTGGACATTACCTCGCGGATTGAGCTGATTCAACTGGAGACCCAGGAATCGATTTCGGTTGCTTCCGGAGAACATGATCAACTCCAGCAACTGACACGACGGTTTTCCGATGCACTGTCCACGATGAATGATGTCGACGATGCCGCCGGCGAATCTGTTTCCAACGT
>JBGSXT010000391.1:0-7035 GCA_041751295.1 Mariniblastus sp. | reverse complement strand
AGGAAAAGCGTAATCAAGACCAAAGCCGCCAGTGACAAAATAGCGATGGCGGCTGAACGCGGAGGATGGTTTCGTGACCGAGGGGTGGCATCGCCGCCAGCGATGGCGTGCCGGCTTCCGATCGTCGAAAAAGCCGTTTCAGCGCGCGGATCGGACAGGACACGGTCGGCAAACCCGGTATCGAGTCTATATTTCGGAATCGACGCACATTGCAATGACTGTTGTTGCAGAATTTCGAATAGGGCCTTTAGTTCCGCATTATTTTCCAACTCTGTTTCCACTTCGGCGCGCATTTCTGGCGACAACTGGTTATCCAGATAACCGCTCAACAGGTTTTCGCGAAGTGGCTGATTTGACATGATTACTTCATTTAACTCTCAAACATCGACTCAAGCAATTGTTTTAGCTGCATTCTGGCACGATGCAGTCGGCTGCGAACGGTTCCAATCGGCAAATCGAGAATTTCCGCAATCGCGGAGTAGTCCATTCCATCCATCTCCCGCAATACCAAAATCGCACGATGTCCGTCTGAAATCTGGCCGAGTGCCTGCATCAATTGCGCGGCCTGTTCACGTTGCAATATTTCGGCATCCGGCATCGGTTCTCTGGCAGTCAAAGGCAACTCGAATCCTGGCGCCGGCCAGCTGATCGAGATCGTCGGCTTTCGCTGGCGCATCCGAGTGACTGCCACGTTGTACGCTATTCGATACAGCCAGGTAAAAAAACCACTCCGGCCCTGAAACGAGTTCAACTTGGTCAAGGCCAATATGAATGCTTCCTGAACGGTGTCCTCAGCTTCGGTTTCGTTCCGCAAAATCTGGACCATACCGTTGTGCAGGCGATCCTGATATCTGCGAACCAGGCCGCCAAACGCTTCCCGATCGCCAGCAAGCGTCAGTTCAATCAACTGGTCGTCGACCTGTTTGGCTGAAATTTCGTTCATGGCTGTGACGCGACGATACCGCCGGAAGTTCCCTGATTACGTGAAAGTCTGATCGCTATTGGCCAAAACGACTAAAAACGTTTTATGGGCGACCAGCAGACCATAGTATACCCGTAGGACGAATTGCTAATTCGTCCCGGCGTTACATTGGGCGAATTAGAATTGGGCGAATTAGCAATTCGCCCTACAGTTATATTTTCATCTACCGCTCGCCTTGCGAATATCAGGCTGCAGGCTTCATCCTGACGTGCACCATCAACGCCAAACCGAAAGCCAGAGTGCCAAAGCTGATCCATTGCGAAATCGTCAACGATGTTCCAAATGCGCCGAGTTCATCTCGCCGAATGACTTCCTCCAGGAATCGGGTAATAGAGTACAGAATCAGCATCCATGCAAAGACCTCTCCATCGTTTCGTCGATAGGGATAATAGAACCACAATAGAGCGCACAACAAACCGGCATTGATGGCGCTGTAGATTTGAGTTGGTTGTGTTTTCAGCGAACGGTCGGGCAGTTGAGACACGGGAATGGACGCCGTTCCTGCGGATCCGCCGACCAGAATGGCTTCCACATCAATTTCGGCACCTTCTTTGGCGGCCCGCAGTCTGACGTAGGGATCGTCCTGTCGCTCGTGATACAGAATAATCTCAAGGACATCCTGCGGTTGAATCCCACGTTGGGCCGCGATGCTGCCGGCCTCGACAGACTTGACGGTAACCCGGTTGGTATCTTCGTCGTAATCGCCTTGAATCCCGAAAAGTTGTCCCGATCGGAGCTGATGAATATACGGGGGGGACGCTGCCGGGAACTGTATACCGGGAAACGGATCATCGCAAACGCCTCCATAGCAGCATCCATTCATCAAGCAGCCGACTCGTCCAATCGCCAGGCCAATCGCCATGCCGGGGGCCAGAATATCAGCGACGATCCCCCACGGCATACGATAGATCATCATGTAAATTATGGCCGCAACCATGCCACCAATCAGGCTGCCGTAGACCACCAGCCCACCTGACGTCATGTCCAGCAGCCTGAAAATAAAATCGCCTCGCGCGACATCGGCGAAACTGTCGAATTTCTGAATGACGTAAAACAGTCGCGCACCGATGATTCCGGCCACAACCATCCAGAAGCAGAGTGACAAGATTTTTTCACCGTCAAAACCAATCTGATAACAGCGATAGAACGCCAGCCCAAATCCGATCACCATCGCCAGCAGCAAAAACAGACCATAACCCCGAACTGCCAGCCCATCCCGAACCAGCGGACCGTCGGGATCAGCCCAATTGACCCCCATCGTCTCCAGCCGGGGCAAAACAAAATGGATGATGGCAGCGACAATCAGCAGGACTGGCAGAATTCCGAATGCTTCTTTGGGCGTGCCGAGTAAGAATTGATATGCGATGTACGCCAGACCCAAAGCGATCCAGGCCACCAGAATCCAATGGTCCTCAAACAGGAAATGATCGATCGTAAACAGGGTTTGTCGCATTTATTCGATCAGGCAATTATCGATCAGTCTGGTCGTTCCCACCCATGCCGCGATCAGTATCACAGCAGGCTTTTCGACTCGATCCTGGACGCGCAAAGTATCGGGATCGGCAATCACCGCGTAGTCGACGCTGGTAACGCCGCCATCAATCAGCCTCTGTCTCATTTCCGCCATCAGTTCGTGTGCGTCAGTTTGACCGTCTTCGATCTGTTTCACCGCCAGTTGTAATGTCCGAAATAGCGAGGTTGCGATTTTTCTGTGCGGTTGATCAAAAAAAACATTACGCGAACTCATCGCCAAGCCATCGTCAGCGCGCACGATTGGACAGACCGCAATTTCAACCGGTACATTCAAATCGGCCACCATCCGCTTGAGCACCACGACCTGCTGAAAATCTTTTTGGCCGAAGAATGCCAGATCAGGCATCACAATATTGAACAATTTTAACACAATCGTACAAACACCCTGAAAATGGGTCGGTCGGAATTCACCTTCCAGCACGTTGGCCACGGCTGGCGGATTGACCGCTGACGAATATCCATTCGGGTAAATTTCCGCAGTCTCAGGAATAAAGACGATGTCGACGCTCGCCCGTTGGAGTTTTTCAACATCGCTGTCCAGCGTGCGTGGGTAGCGATCCAAATCTTCATCGGGGGAAAACTGGGATGGATTGACAAAAATGGTGGCGACCGTGCAATCGCAACGTTGACTGGATGCTGTAGCCAAACTGATATGCCCTTCATGCAAGGCCCCCATCGTGGGAACGAGGCCGACAGTCCGGCCCTGTCGTTTTTCCGCGCGGACCATTTCCCGCAGCTGGCTAACGGACTTGACGGTCACGGTTTGTTGATTTTCGATCAATGTTGACAGCCTGGACGCGTTGTAAGGACACTACGAAACCCGCAGCGCTAAATCCGACTTGCGCCTTGTCGCAACGAATTACAGGCGTTGTTCGTTTAGCGATCAGCCAGCAGGCATCGGCCAAACTGCCTGAAAGTCAACACGCTGATGCCTGCCGGCTGATCGCCAAACGACTGAAGCACAACCAACACGCTGTTGGTTAAGCTGAGACGGAACAGCAGTTTAGCCGGGATTCCCGCAGTTCAACGAGCATACTCCGATCGACTGGAATACAGAATATGACTTTCCGAACCGGATCGCAAAATTTTCAGCAGTTTGAAAAATCAAAAACCGCTCTATGATCTAGAGTGTGAATAGGCGTCTTGAACAATCCTGAGCTTAAAATCCTTCGTCGTGCGAACAGAATGTCGGCAGAATCCAGTCCAATTCGACCACCAATCGGCCAACCGGCGAAGGTTGTATCGATCGGAAGCAATTCAATTTCGACCAACGATGACAACCAACAATCCTCGCGGACGTTTCTGATTTTCAATGCCATGCCCAGCTGGCTGGCCAGTTTTCTGTTGAACATTTCATTGATTCTGGTACTGGCGCTGTTCGCAATCACCACCGAGGAAAAAAACACGATCAGCCTGGAAGCTGGTGAAACCGAATCGGCCAGCCTCGATGACGTTAACATCAATCTGGAAGATCTGGAACTGGAAAACGCCGATCCGCTTGAGAGCAATTTGTCGGAAGCCCCCGCCCAACAAGTCACGACTGAAACCGATCCATTGACGATTGATACAGACATCACCACCGATTCGGCAACATTGCTGGCAGCCGATACAACCAGTTTTGAAGGAGAGCAGTTCAACGAATTGTCATTGACAGAATTGACGAACGAAATCGGCGGGCGCAGCGACAATTCCCGCAACCAGCTGCTGAGAAAATATGGAGGCAATGCCGCCAGTGAACAAGCGGTAGAATTGGGCCTGCAGTGGATTGCTGACCATCAACTGCCAGACGGCGGTTGGAACTTTGACCACATGATCGGCCCGACAGTGAATGACCGGCCGAGAACGTCCCCCAATCCAGGCGAATTCAGTGACGCCCGCTTTGCGGCAACCGCGATGGCGCTGCTGCCGTTTTTGGGGCAGGGACATACGCACCAGAATGGCAAGTACAAAAAGGTTGTGTTTGATGGACTGGCCTTCCTGATGTCCAACGCACCACCGCAACGAAGCGGAAAGGGACTCGCCTTCTGGGACGCCGGCGGCCGAGTTCCCATGTATTCGCACGGTCTGGTGACGATCGTGTTAGGCGAGGCGTATGGGATGACTCGGGACGAAAAAATCAGGGACTTTCTTCAGCCAGCCCTGCAATTCATCGAGTCCTGCCAGGACAATGTTGGCGGCGGTTGGCGTTATCAGTATCAGGAGCCAGGCGATACCTCCGTCGTCGGCTGGCAAATCATGGCTTTGAAAAGCGGCAAATTGTCCGGATTGGAAATCAATAAAAAAACGCTCAAACTCGCCAACCGATTTCTGGATGATGTTTCATCCGATTACGGTGCCTTCTACGGTTATCGCACCAAGCCGATCAGAACAGAAACGGGCGGGATCAACAGAATTCACCGCGGACAAACCGCGATCGGATTGCTCAGCAGGATGTATCTGGGATGGGAGCAGGACCGGCAGGGTCTGGTTCAAGGTGTAGAATGGCTTTCCAGTCCTGAACTCGGACCCGATACTTCGGAAAAAGATCGACAGATCGATATGTACTATAACTACTACGCCACCCAAGTGATGAAGCACTTCGGCGGTGAAAAATGGACGAAATGGAATGTCGAAATGCGCGATTTTCTGGTTGCATCGCAGTCGCAAGACGGAGTGACAAAAGGGAGCTGGATGTTCAATCCCGGTGGCGATGCTGAACTGTCCGGCGGCAGGTTATATGTCACAGCGTTGGCCTGCATGACATTGGAGGTGTACTACCGATACTTGCCCTTGTATTCCGACAACGCCACCGACAACGACGAATTCCCGCTGGATTAACGACCCTGCCGGGGAGCCGATCGCGATGCCGGCCCGTTGGCTCGTGATCTACCAGCGAAAGAGGCAGGTCGCCCACGTCAATCCGGCACCGAAGCCCGCCAACATGACATGGTCACCCCGTTTTATACGGCCCGAATTCCAGGCTTCGTTAAGCGAAATGGCGATACTCGCAGCCGACGTGTTGCCGTACGTCGACAAATTGACAAATACCCGATCTGGATTGATGTTCAAGTCTTCCGTCGCCGCATTCAGAATTCTCTGATTGGCCTGGTGCAAAATCAACAAATCGATTTCAGCCAAAGTCATATTGGCGATTTCAAGCGTCTCCTGAACAATTTCGGGAATCAACCGCACCGCCCACTTGAATACAGTCCGTCCATCCATCCGCAGAAACTGTTCCCGATTCCGGACAACCTCTTCACAGGCTGGTTTGCGCGAACCGCCGCCTGGCACGACCAGGCTGTGGGCCAATTCGCCGACCGATGCCAGCCGGAATCCAAGAATTCCAGACGCCAGGCTGTCGTCCGGCTCCGGGTCTGATTCCAGCAGCACTGCACCCGCGCCATCGCCGAACAGTGGATACGTTCGCTTGTCGTTGGGGTCCACAACCATCGACATGGTTTCGGCACCGATCACTAGAACTTTTTTGAAGCTTTTGGTTTTGATAAACTGGGATCCCGTAATCAACGCATACAGAAATCCCGAACAGGCGGCATTCAAGTCCATCGCACCGCAGGTCGCACCCAATTGCGCTTGCACCAAACAAGATGCCGAGGGAGTGTAATGATCGGGCGTCATGGTGGCGACCAGAATCAAATCGATTTCGTCAGGCTCGACACCACCGTTTTCCAGGCAGTCCCTGGCAGCGGCCAACGCCATGTCGCTGGTTGCCTGGCCCGGCAGGACATGCCGTCGGGACTTGATTCCGGTCCGTTGAATGATCCATTCCGAATCACAACCGAGGTTGGCCAAATCTTCGTTGGTGATTACATTTTCCGGTACATACATACCTGCCGAAACGACTCGCACCCCGGATAGATTCGGAGCAGACTTCCTGCCGGCAATCCGATCGGAATTTTGGGAAGTTAGCGGCATGCAGTAATGACCGGCGAGGTTCAAAAGATGGCTACGTGAAGAATCTTACGCGATTGGCTGTCGATCTTTAAGTCCAAATATTCTGTCGAGCCATTCATTCGCAGAAACTTGCTTACGGGAATCGACGCCACCGTCCAAGCCGTTCGAATCGTCCGATTCTTCCTTAATTCCATGGGGGTTTATAATTTGACTGAGGCTTTTACACGAACCGCTGGTTTCAGGGCCAAGTGGGACAAACTGGCGGCGCTTTGGAGGGTGCCCTAGCCGATCCTGGGCCGCCATCAATTGATTCGGCAAAGGATCAGGGCGGATTCTGGTTCTTGCGTGTTCAGATGACGGGTTGTTTTTCGTACTCAGATTCGCGCATTGCGTGCCCGTCGACTGCGGAATTTCGATCGCTTCTGAGACGTTGGCGAACTTGATCCGACGGCTGAACACGGCCTGTGACAAAACGTGGAATCCGTCATTTGTCAAGTCTTTTTTCAATTTTTGACCTGCCTCACGACGAATCACCATAATTCCAAAGTTTTCTGACATCCCCCTTTTTAGGGTGTTCTGCCCGCAAAGATACGCTAAATTGTACGCAATGTTAAGCAACGACCCTTGGA
>JBGSXT010000390.1:0-1546 GCA_041751295.1 Mariniblastus sp. | reverse complement strand
ACTGTTCTTTGGTGTTGGCGGCCAAAGCCCATTCCGCGCGCATCACGGCCGAGATAGTAAAATTGGCCTGGAACGACGTCCAAAGCATTCCCGGTTCACTGCTGAGCGAAACAAACTCGACCGGCGATACGTATTCGAGCGCCAATGTGAAATACAATGGCGCTCAATCGGCGGACGACAACATGCTGACGGTAGAATTCGGCCAACTCGATGACGACGACAGCCAATCAGGCGAGTTCCATGTCGACTCATTGGCAACAACGAATCCGTACGGAGATTCCGACCAGGCAACTTCGGGCGGAAACCAACATACCGAAATCGCTACTGACAATGCCGAATTGCCAAATTTCGAGAATCCGTTTGACGAGCAATTCGACCACGAAGAAAAAGTCAACCTGACTTACTTCCCTATCGTTTCAGAGCAGAATCTCTCATCGCTGATGCTGACTCGCGAGCAACTGGCCATTCTGGATTGCGTGGAAGCCAGACCAGCACCAATCCTCGCCGACGATGTTCATGATCGATTGTCGATGTTCACAGCGGGCGGATTCCAAAGCCCATCGCCGCAGTCGTTCGCCGACGAGTATAACATCGACGATTTCGACGACGGTGACGATTTGGATCAGAAACTGAAACTCAGTCTCGAAGAAATGGCAAGCCTGGAACGAATCGAAGAAGATGTTCGACAGCTGCAACGTGAATACCGGTCATCGCAAACAGCGAAAATCCAATCAGCGTTTGTCGCGCGTTCCGACAACCAGCCGCTCGAAGAATTCATGCAAACCTGGTCAGAATCACGTGTCGAATCCATAACGGGGACAGCGACCAATGCAACTCAAGAAATTGAATACCGCAAACCGCGGCAGCCCGAAAAATCGGGCGTCGTCAACGAACGTACCGACGATCGCGATATCCTGATCGTCAACCATCCAGACCATTTACGCAATCCAGAATCCCTGGATCGCATGGACGCCGAAACGCCATCACATCTGTTTGGTACCGGACACGCGACCCGGATGGATTATCAAAAATTGTTTCAGCAGCTTAGGCAAAACCAGTAACCACCCATCCCAAGTGCCGGCCACGGAAGGCAGTATTATGGCGAACCAGACTCCCACCCCACTACACCGTTCGCGGTCCGATCGTCCCATCGGCACCAACCAGCCGCCGAAATACACACCTCAACCGGTCGCTGCCGATCGTTTCGTCACCGTTTCCATTCCCGATTTACGGGCGCAGGACATCGCGTCACTGAAATCGTTCCCATCCGAGCCAACAAGACAGCCTGTTCACTCTCAACTCGACACGATTCGATCGAAGTTGGAGGAATCCAGTTCGAATGCCAACGACTCGGCGACAACGACAACGCAACGCCGGTCCGATCTGCAATCGGTGGCAGCCAGATTGCGGTTGCCGACTAACCCCAACGCCAAAACCAATTCGTATCTGAACGAGATTGATATCGCTGACACTCAATTGAATTCATTGATTCTGTCCATCCTCGAAATCCATCCGTCGGGCGGATCGACGATCGTCATGTTGGCCG
>JBGSXT010000389.1:0-3896 GCA_041751295.1 Mariniblastus sp. | reverse complement strand
AAAAACCGATGTTTTCGAAGTACGAGTTGTGAATGATCAAATCCAGGTCGAGGTCGCGGATGCGGCCAAGCGGGGCGGCAAGTCCGATTAACAGGCACAGCGCGCATCGCCAGCGAAATACCGATGACTGAAACTCAATCCACACCATCGAACGATGTCGCTTTTCGCGATTTCCAACAGCTGATTCGGACCATGTACTACGACAAGGATGCCAGCCGCGGGATCGATGGCACCTTTATGTGGTTGATGGAAGAAATCGGCGAGTTGGCCGCAGCGTTGCGGAAACGGGACCAGGAGAATCTGGCGGAAGAATTTGCCGATGTGTTGGCTTGGTTGGTTACAATCGCCAATGTGGCCGAAGTCGATCTGGCACAGGCGATTACCGCCAAGTATGGTTCCGGTTGTCCCGGCTGCCAAAAATTGATCTGCTTGTGCTCCGATGACGAAAAGCCCTGATCGGCCGACTTGAAGTAGATTGCCACTGATTCGAATATTTGAAAGCGGTCGAGAATTTCATGCTGCGATGCTTCGTACTGATTATTGCGATTGTTGTACCGGCGTGCGCGTTGACCACTCCGCTGTCTGCAGATAGTCCAACAGACAGGCGACCCTTTTCGGCATCCATCGGTTTTGACGGCTATTTCAAACTGGGATCATGGACTCCCATTTTTTTTCACTGTTCTGCCGGTCTGGAGCCCGCTTCGTTTGTTGCGGTGGCAGCGGATGGAAATGGGCTGCCTGTCACCTTTCGAGGCCCGGTGATATCCGGTGGGGAAGGTGAGTTTCAGGGTTGGCTGAAAATTGGGCGGGCCGATGGCTCCATTCAATTGGAACTGTTGGGCAATCACCGTCAGTCATTGGGTACCGTCAATCTGCAAATCGGTGAAGATGGCGAGACCACCGCCGTCGACGCAACCACGCCCATGGTTTTGACGATTGAAAGCGGAACGGTCGTTCGCGATTCCATTGAAGCGATTGAACTGCAACTGTTTGAGCAGAAATGTCGGGCGATTGCCGTCGACAAGAGTGTCGATTTGCCGTTGACCTGGCAGGCCTATCAGGGCCTGCGCGTCATTTACTGGACGACCTCAAGCGCTGAACTGGTGGCAGCGATTTCCGAGCAACAGTTGGCGGCGATCGAAAATTGGGTCAACCGGGGGGGCAAGTTGGTTCTTGCCGTCGGCAAAAACGGTGACCTGCTGTTTGATGACCCAAAAGGAATCGCCCGGTTTCTGCCCGGAAAATTTGCAGGAACTCTGCCATTAAAATCAAGCTCCCAAATCGAGTTGTACGCGAGTAGCAAACAGCGGCTGTTGCTGCCCGACGACGAGCCTTTAACAGCCACAAAAATCCTCCCCATGGCAGGTGCTGTCGCCGAACCGAAAAACTCGACAGCTCCGCTCGTGATTCGAAAACCGCTGGGCTTCGGGCAGGTCGTGCTGGCCACGATCGATATCGATGTAGCTCCACTTGCTGCCTGGAGTGGCCAGAAGAATCTGTTGTTGAAGATGACATTGCCAGGCTTGAATCTGAATCGGACGGCGTCCACAGAAAATGAATCTCGCAGCTTCGTCCGCATGGGCTATCGTGATTTGATCGGCCAGTTGATGTTGCCGTTGGAAAACTTTTCGCGCGTCCGGTTTGTCAATTTTACGCTGGTGGCCGTGTTGATTGCCTTGTTCATTCTGTGCGTCGGTCCAGGCGATTATTTTCTGCTGCGCAGGCTGGTGGGCAAAATGGAATGGACCTGGGTAACGTTTTCATTGATGGCGATCGGATTCTGCGGGCTGGCCATGCTGATCGCCCGCTCGACCAAGCCCCGTGAAATGCAAATCAACCAGCTGGAAATTATCGACATCGATGCGGTGAGTCTTTCCATTCGCGGAAGCATTTGGACCAATATCTACAGTCCGTCCAATACGCGGGTGGATGTATCGCCTGCTTTGACAAACCGTCTCGGGATTGCCACCGGCCGCTGCAGCATCAGCTGGCTCGGTCTGCCTGGCGACGGACTGGGTGCGATGCGGGCCAGGACGCCCACCGGACTGTTCCTCACAGGCTACGAATGCATTATGGATGTTGAGCTGTCAGACAATGATTTTCGCTCCCGACTGGAGAGCATACCGATTCGAGTTTCGTCGACCAAACCGGTTTTTTCGCAATATTGGTCGGAATCCACATTCGCAATTAACAGTCGCCTGCAAATGAACACGGCACGCAATCGACTTAGTGGAACGGTGACCAATCCACTGGATGTCGAACTGCAGAATTGTCGGTTGCTATTCGAGAATTGGAGCTACATTTTGAACCGGCCGCTGGGACCTGGCGAGACGATTGATATCGGCTCGGAAATGAAAGAAAGAACGGCAGCATTTTACTTCTCTCGCCGCGAAGAAAGCGAATCTGATACAGGGGGTGGCCGTCCCTGGGATCCGCAGGATGACAATCTCGATCGGGTGGCAGAAATGCTGATGTTTCACGACGCCGCCGGTGGCCGACAATATACCGGCATGACACATGGATTCCAGACATATGCCGAACTTTCCGAACCAGTCATAGTCCATCGGGCAATTCTATTCGGAAGCATTCAAGGCGTTTGCACGCAATTGAAAATTGAAGGTGGTTCCGGGGATGTGGCCTATGATTATGCCAGTACCTGGGTCCGGATCGTGTTGCCTGTGGAATACAAATAGCCTCGGTCCCGAATCGCCCGTTACTGCCCAGCTTAGAACTTATTTTATAATTCAGTACGTACCATTTGCCGAAAGGTACGTCGACCGAAATTGCTGATTGTCAGCCCCTTCAACGTCCGGTTCGGCAACCCGGACGTACTTTAAGACACGTTCTTGCAACATTGGAAATTGAACTGTGATTAAAACTGACAACCTCACGAAGAAGTATGGCGACCTGTTCGCAATCAAGTCGATTGATCTTGAATTGCAGCAGGGAGACCTGTTCGGTTTTATTGGTCCCAACGGTGCGGGCAAAACGACGACGATGCGAATCATTTCCACACTGCTGGAACCGTCGTGGGGTGAGGCTTACGTTTGCGGCCATTCCATTTACAACGAACCGAGAGAAATCCGGCGCCTGGTCGGCTACATGCCGGACTTTTTTGGTGTCTACGACGACATGAAAGTGATTGAGTATCTCGAATTTTTTGCCGCTGCCTATCGAATCAATGGTCCGGCCCGCCGTCGCCGCTGCGAAGAAATGCTGGAAACGGTCGATCTGGATTTCAAACGGGACGCTTTCGCCAACACGCTGTCCCGTGGCCAGACGCAGCGACTCGGCCTGGCTCGCGTGCTGCTGCATGATCCCCAGGTTTTGCTGCTGGATGAACCACTCAGCGGTCTTGATCCACGGGCGCGGATCGAGATGCGCAACCTGATGCGGCGACTTGGTCAGACCGGAAAGACAGTCATCGTGTCCAGCCATATTTTGCCGGAATTAGCCGACATCTGTAACAAGATCGGGATTATTGATAAGGGCGAATTGCGTATTTCGGCGGATGTATCCGATGTTATTCGACAGGCGCGCCAGCAGACCGTACTGAATATTAGTGTGCTGAAAAATCAGGAAGCCGCCGCCGAACTGCTGCGCGGCAACGAAATGGTCGACTTGGTGACGATCGGCGATGGCCGCCTGATTGTTACGTTGACAGGCCAAATCGAGGACTATTCCGTTCTGGCCAATGAATTGGTCGCCGGCGGATTTGGCATCCGTGAATTCCGGGAGGACGAAGTCAGCCTGGAGTCCGCTTTCATGGCGTTGACACAGGGGTCGGGAGCGCGGATTTGACACGAATTTCAATTGCCACCCGGAGTCTTGGGCGTTCTTAAAGCTCTGGTCACGTGGCACCATGTTTCTGATTCGGGCGGCATCACTGATGGCAG
>JBGSXT010000388.1:0-2540 GCA_041751295.1 Mariniblastus sp. | reverse complement strand
TATTCATATTTTCCAGATTGCCCAGAATCGTTGCTGAGAATTACGTCCTGCAACATCCAGAAAAAAAATAGAGTCGCATTTCAAAAATCAGCTTTTCCATGAAGTGCAAAACACGCTAGAGTCCGCCACGCAAATTTCAGGACAAAGCCATAAACTTTCCGAGTGCCGATGAAACGACTATTCAAATTCAGATTCCAGATGGATCGTCGAACATCGATCGCGTTCACGCTAATATTAATAATCACTGCGGGCGGATGCGGAACAACAACCAATCGACTTGCGACTCAGCAGTTATTGCTTTCTGATGCCGTGGATCACGCTGTCGGCGAGATTGATTTCTCCTATCTGTCAGATAAGGACATCTTCCTCGACACAAAATACCTGCAATCCATTCAGGGAACTGCCGCGGCCAATACCGACTACATCGTCAGCTCGATTCGCCAACAGCTGTCGCTGGCGGGATGTCGCGTTCAGGAGGAACGCGAAAACGCCGACATCATCGTGGAACCACGAGTCGGTGTCCTGGGGACTGACGGGCACGAAGTCACCTACGGCATTCCACAAGCGGGCCAGATAGCTTCCGCCGCCGCAGCACTCACTGCAGCACCTGTTGTGCCGGCCATTCCAGAAATCTCATTCGGACGCAGCGATGAGCAGCTCGCCATTGCCAAGATAGTCCTGTTCGCATACGACCGGGAAACGAAAGTCGCGCTCTGGCAATCTGGAGTAAGAAAATCCGAAAGCACCAGCAGCAATACCTGGGTCCTCGGAGCCGGACCGTTCCAAAAAGGATCGGTGTACGAAGGAGTCCGGTTCGCGGGCAAAAAAATCGGTGAGGATGGTGAAGTGCTGCAAGACGAAACGGTCATTGCAGATGACGATTCGATTGAGCATGAAGACGAAGATAAAACAG
This sequence comes from Mariniblastus sp., assembly GCA_041751295.1. Lineage (GTDB taxonomy): Bacteria > Planctomycetota > Planctomycetia > Pirellulales > Pirellulaceae > Mariniblastus. Next base: position 1,627 of record JBGSXT010000388.1, on the reverse strand, counting down.
ATCAGGAAGTCGAACCGGCGAAACCACCAGAACAGCTGGCCGATGCAACCGCAATCAAATCGTCTGCGAAATCCGAAACGCAGACCCGTTAGTATTTTTCAATGTTGGAAGGTGGGTTTATCGATCAGCTTGCCAATTCACTCTGTTCGGCGACACTTGCAGATCCGCAGCTTACTCCACATCACGCTACCCCCCGCTGATGCGCAACATCAGCTGGGCGATATCTGCGGGCGTGATGCCGCTGATCCGTCCCGCCTGGTCGATGTTCGAGGGTCGGAAACGGGAAAACTTTTCTTTTGCTTCGGCTCGCAAGTGTAACATGGCCGCATAATTGAAATCTGGCGGAATTCGTTTGTTGGCGTGGCGGCGTTGACGATCGATCGTTATTTTTTGACGATCGATGTATCCCGAATATTTCGTGTCGTAGACGACCTGCTGATGGACACTTTCAGGAACCGAACGCAGTTCTTCGACGATGTTCACCAGATCGTTCCACTCGGTTTCCGGTCGACGCAACAGTTTTTCCAGCGTCACTTCACCGAACCGCAGATTTTTGAGCAGTTTCGACAAGTGATCGATTCCAGTCTCTTTCTGGATCAATCGTGCGACGCGCTGGGAATCAACCAGTCCAAACTTGTTGGCAGCCATGGTCAACCGCCGATCGGCGTTGTCTTGACGCAGCAACAACCGGTACTCGGCCCGACTGGTGAACATTCGATACGGTTCGTCGACGCTACAGGTCACCAGATCGTCGATCAATACTCCGATGTAGGCTTGATCGCGAGTCAAAACGAATTCTCCGCCTCTGTTGATTTTCCGTGCCGCGTTCGCGCCCGCCATCAAACCCTGGGCACCCGCTTCTTCGTAGCCTGTTGTCCCATTGATCTGGCCGGCGAAATACAAACCGGAAACCAGCTTCGTTTCCAGTGTTTCACGCAATTGGTCGGGCGGGCAGAAATCGTATTCCACTGCGTATCCATACCGCATGATTTGGGCGTTCTCCAAACCGGGAATCAATCGAAAGATTCCGTCCTGGACATCACGTGGCAAACTGGTCGACACGCCATTGACGTACACCTCCCGTGTCTCCCGGCCTTCCGGCTCAAGAAACAGCTGATGCCGCTCCTTGTCCGCGAATCGAACCACCTTGTCTTCAATCGACGGACAATAGCGGGGCCCGCCGCTGTTGATTTGCCCACTGTACATCGGTGCCCGGTGCAGATTGTCATGAATCAGTCTGTGAACCTCCGGATTGGTATGGGTGATCCAACAAGGAACCTGTTCAACAGAAAAATTGTCACTCAGAAAAGAAAATGGCTGCGGCGGATCATCGCCAGGCTGCAACTCAGTCTTTGAGAAATCGATAGTGCGACCGTTCAACCGGGGCGGCGTGCCTGTTTTGAATCTTTCAATTCGGAATCCCAATCGCGATAATGCCCCGCTGATTCCCGTCGTGGTTCCTTCACCTGCCCGTCCGCCAGACGTTTGGGCTTCACCGGTGTGCATGACGGCAGCCAGAAACGTACCCGTCGTCAACACAATCGCCGCCGCGCGATACTCCGCATTCCCTTTTACTCGTACGCCGACAATTTTTTGACCTGACGCATCGACGATCAAATCTTCCACG
>JBGSXT010000387.1:0-3865 GCA_041751295.1 Mariniblastus sp. | reverse complement strand
AGATTGCCACCGCCGAGGCTCGCTGCATGGACGGGTACGATGCCGGGATGCTTGAGCCGACCGGTGATCTCGGCTTCGCGTTCCAGCCGCAAACGATCGGTTGAATTCGGTTCCCGGTTGCGGGGAAACTTGATCGCCACCTTGCGATCCAATCGTCGGTCACTGGCAACATAGATCTCGCCGAGGCCTCCCCGCGCGAGAAATCGCTCGATCCGGTACTCGGACTCAAGCGTCAACGACTCGACGGGAGGTTGATCTGCGGCGTGATTGCGAGTCTGAGATATTCTCAGCGAATCGCCAATGGACCAGGAGTCATCCATGAACGCCATTTCGATGGCTTCGACGTCATCTGGAAAACGGGACAGATATTCCTGTCGTGCCGGAGTCTGCCCCGCTGACTGGCGATAATCGATATCCAGCTTAACCAATTCAGTAACCAGCGATTTTCGCACAGGCCCTTCATGACTGGGCAACTGCTGTTCGATCGATGGCGGATCGTCAGACCGCCACTGTTTTTCAAAGGCAGTGCAAACCTGATCAATGATTTCCAGTTCACTGACGGTCAGGTTTTCGGTTATGTCTGCATGGTGATTCACGACTGTTCTCCGTTGGCTTCGTTTCCTCCTGTTCGAAATCCATATTCGAAAAATCTTGAACAGGAGATCACAGAGGGAACGGAGGTGTTTAGCTTCGGGAACAAAAAAAACCAATTAACTTCAACGAAAACGCCACCTTTTCATAGCCTGTTCAATTAATACTTTTAACCTCCACTGCGTCGAAAACCTTCATTCTGAATTTTTCATCCACTTATTTCTTTGATAGAGCCATACTATAACCAAATCCAACGGGAATCTGTCGACTTTACTCTTCAAATGATTCAACAACTACCCGGTCAGCAAACTGACGAAGGGGGCCACATCGAGCAGGCTGACGACTCCGTCCTGGTTGATGTCGGCGGCTGGATTGAATTCGCCGCTGGTCAGCAAGGCCACGAACGGTGCGACGTCGAGCAGGCTGACGATGCCGTCGCCGTTGATGTCTCCGAGTATGAACGACGGCTCAAATTCGCTGAGGATGATCTGGGTTGGGTTCGGACTGGTGACGCCGTAGCGGACCAGAAAAGATCCTTCCCCGCCAACCGTATCGACTCGCTGGTTGTCGCCGGCGTTATCGAAGAATCCAATCGGGTTTCCCCCACCCACGTTGAATATCGTAAACGACTGCGCGCCCGAAGGGACGAACCCGTTGATCAGCGCCAGTTGCAATTGCCCATCCAGGAAAACGTTGCCGGTGACGTTGACGAAATCGAATTGGGTGCCAACGCCTGGTCCGCCGATTTCGATTTCCAGCGATGCATCCTCTTCCTGTGTATAGCTGCCGAAAATGGTGGTGCTGCCAGCCGACTGACCGGGAGCCAGCGTGCCGGCTTCATTAACCAGGTTGCCGATATAAGTTCCGACGTGCAGGGTTCCCGAGTTAAAATTGAAGCTGCCACCGCCGATGAAGCTGACTGAATCCGACGTGAACGATCCGTCGTTCAAATTCAGGGTTCCATTGGGAAACAGAACGGAGTCATTTCCCACAACAACAGATCCGCCAGCGTTGATTGTCAGGGCTCCCGTTCCTCCATTCGTGCCGTTGTCCGCATTTCCGCCGATCGACAGGTTATTTTCTACAGCCCACTGTGCATCGGCACCGGTCACAATTGCCACGCCCAGGCCTCCGACATTTCGACCGATGTAGCCGTTTAAACTGGAAGCAAATCCGCCGCTTTGAATTGTGAACGAACCTGCTCCGGAAGAGCCAATATTTGTACTGGCAGCGTCCAACCAAATTGATCCTGAGCCGTCAATGGTTACATCTCCGAACCCAGAGCTGCCTCCTCCCATTGAGCCCGCAATGCAAGAAACCAACCCGCCGTTTTGAATATTCAACGTGCCAATACCAAATGAACCAACCGCCAGAGTCGACCCAATCGTCCAATTCGAGCCTACGCCATCCACAATGGCCTCACCAAAAGCGGTACTTAAAGTACCGACGGAACCGAATCCGGAATTGACCGTGCCGCCATTTTGAATGTTAATGGCCCCTGTTCCTGAACTTCCAACAAACAGGGTGTTTGGATTTATGTTCCAGCGCGACCCGTCACCGGTGATCGTAACCGATCCGATGGACCCGGAATTTTGGCCGACACTGCCGCCCAAGGAACTGACGATCGCTCCATTCTGAATGTTTAATGTCCCATTGCCATTTTCACCAACCCGAAGTGTACTGGAATTTGTCCAGTTGAATCCGGCACCATCGACAGTCGCAATGCCGGTGGCAACTTCGGCAAAGCCAATCGAAGTTCTTACGGAGCGAAGTTCAGAACCGGGTCCGCCGGTGAATAGGGCGTCGCCCACGTCACCGTTCAGTTGGCCAATGACCACACTGGCCGTAAAGCCAGTGCCCGTGCCCACCGTTTCGTAGTCACTACTGAAGATTTGCATGGCGACCGCGTCGTTTTCGATGATCAACTGTTCGTTGAAACCGTTGACTTCAAAAATCGTGTAACGAGTGGCTTGGGACTGGCCCCTGTCAAAGCGGGCTCGATCTGTCGCGCCACCGGGTGATGAAAAAAGAAGCGGCGTCCAGGAGAGGTTGTCGCGGAAAAATCCGTTATTCGAATTGCTTCTGGAATAGGTGATGTTCTGTCCCTGAACCGTCAGAACGGTAAATCAAAAATACAGCAAAAACACTGTGAGCAGGCGTAACATGACTGATTCTCTCCCTTGGGTTTGACTGAATGGCAACAGCGGTTTCGAATCGGACAAAAAATGCCATCTCCCATGATAAACGACGAATCCGGCAGTATTCCGACAACATTCCAGCAAGAATCCAGTTTTCCCGTGAATCCCAGCGAAGGCAGGGGCGGAATTCCATCGCCTTACCCGTGGTTCCCCGCCTGCGCGGGGATGACGATTGAGAATCCTGGTTCGGAACCGTTCCTATGTTGGGCAGCGCCACTTTCGGCAATTCGTCCAGATCAAACAGACCCTTGAAAGTCGGGTTGCTTTTGAGGCTCTTCAAAGTCGCGGTGCTTGAAAAGTATCCTTCGTCATACGATCGTCGCAGTAACTCAAGTGCCGTTTGTTCGGCGGCGGGAGTCGTCAACGGCACTATTGAACGCGCTTTCAATGGCCGGTGTGTCACCGGGAAACCGGGTCTCGTAGTCGGACGGATCTGGCCACTGGCCAGCGCGCATTCGGTATTCGATGTCCAACAGCAGCAATTCGACGAGCAGTGCGGATCGCAATCCGCCATCGAAGCCTGTTAGATAGTCTTTCAGGTACGGTTTAGAGCCTGCCTGCCATTCTTCTTCAAACTGGACACAATCATCGTCGATTCGCTTCAGGTTGATTGCTGGAAAATTCTCTGTGTTGTACGGTTCGATATTTTCAGGCTGTGCGCTATCCCGGCGGCTTTTCATTGCAGGAATTTCTCGTTGCACATGGCTCGTATCAACTTGAGTCGCCGGTCGATGGTTCGCTCGGAACAACTCAGGCGAGCCCCGATTTCCCGGTTGGTGAAGCCTTCCATTTTTGCCAGCGCCAGTTCTTTGAGTATCGGGTCTTCGAGCATGTCGAGCAGCAAGTTGACCTGTTCCGTCATCACAGTCGCAAATTCCGGTGTTGGTTCATTCCCGATGACCTGGGCAAACGCCTGTTGATCGGGATCCATCGCGTCGGTGGCAAAAACCGATTCGCCGCGTACGTTGCCTCCACCTCGCCGCTGGCGGGTTTGCCGCCGGTTTTGGTCGATGGCCTTTCGCGCCGACATCTTTACCAATAAACGCCAAAGGCTGTCGCGATCCGACAAATTGGGG
>JBGSXT010000386.1:0-3336 GCA_041751295.1 Mariniblastus sp. | reverse complement strand
GGACAACATCGATTTTTGGGTCGGCACGTTTTTGATTGTGGTCCTGGCGACGGTGCAATCGATCATTTACGGCTGGGTATTCGGTGCCGCCAAAGGGCACGAAGACTTGAAAGCAGGCGCGTTGATTCGTGTGCCCGCGATGGTACCCTTCGTCCTGAAATACATTACACCCCTGTTTCTGCTGGCGATTTTGGGGGCGACGATCTTACAAAACAGCGGCGTCTATGTTGAGAATTTTCGAACGGACCCGATTGCCCGCCAGTCGGTTTTTTTGATCCTTGGTGTGCTGGTCTTCTTGATCCTGCTGATCATTGTTGCCGTCTTTCGCTGGTCGAAGCAGGGCCGATTTGATTGGAGCAAAGTAGACTGAGTTCAGTTGCGAACCGTTTATTGATTTGGCGGGCAGCTCGCGAGTTCTCAGCCAAAGGTTTCCTTTTTTGGACTTTTACCAAACACCGATGCCGATTCGTGGTCGGTGCTTCGCGGCTGTTATCCGTGGAATACGTCAATACCGTGGAGCTCCTCAGGATCCGTTCCGCAGTTTGACTGCGGAATAAATGCGGATTTTCCGTAATCCGACAATTCTGCCACTCCGATCATTATGCATCGTTCTATTGCCTACCAGATGCATTAGAATTGAAGGTCGAGGTCTGATCGAATTGCGTGGGGCATTTAATGGTTACTCGACGGGAATTTATCAAAACTGGACTGGGATACTCTGTCATTCCCGTTTTGTCGCGCAACCTGTTGGCGATCGATCCGTCGCCTGAGAGTAATGCCGATTCGCAGGCAGCTGATCCACTTGCCAGAATCACGAGCCGTAGCGAGGTTATCATGGAGGGTCCTCCGCCAGGCTCCAGCGGATCCACAACGAAGCTGCCGTTCAGCGCGGTATTGCAGGGTGACGCATTTCCTCAACTGGCTCATGAAGTTCTGTTCAACAAGAAACAATTTCTTGGCCCCGGTGGCAAGCCTCCCCGGCCTCAGGAATTTGTTGACGTGGCGGTGATAGGAGGTGGACTGGCCGGATTGACTGCTGCATACGCATTGCGACATCGCAAACCGGTTCTGCTGGAATACGCCGATCGATTTGGGGGCAACTCGCGAGGGGAGACCTGGCGCGACACGCCGTATTCGATGGGGGGTGCCTATTTGATCGATCCCGACCCCGGACAACTGCGCGACACGCTGGAAGAATTGGGACTGGACAGCGTACTGCGCGCCTATTCGGGCGATGATGCGGTGGAATCAAAAGGGATGCTGTTGCCCGGATTTTGGGATGGCAAAGGTGCAACGACAGAGGACGCAGCAAGATTTGCCCAATTTCAGGAGCGTTTGCGGTTTTATGCATTCCGGGATTATCCGGAAATGCCGACCGCTGACGGATCGCTCAGCTCCACGGTCCAGGACCTCGATACGCGCAGCCTCAAAACCGAAATCAGCAGCTGGATTGATGGCGAAGTGCCGGAATTGTTGGCGGCGGCGATTCAGTTGTATTGTTATTCGTCGTTCAACGCTGGCTGGGAGGAAATTTCCGCCGCATCCGGATTGAATTTTCTCGCAGCAGAAGAATATGACTTGTGGGTTTATCCGGGCGGATTGGGTCAGGTCTCCAAAAGGCTATGGCGCGCAACGCGCAATGCAACGGGACCGGGCAATATGCGACCCGGCGAGCTGGTTTTTGATGTTCGCCTGGTGAGCAATGGCGTTCAAATCACCTATATCAATTCGAATTACAAAGTCCGAAGTTTGGTGGCTAAAGTGGTCGTCGTCGCCTGTCCGAAAAAACTGTATCAATGGATGGACAACTCAATCTTTGAAACGGAGCGATACAATACGATCCGCGAATTGAGTTATCGTTCCTATTGCGTGGCCAATGTGCTGATCAATCAGCCAACTCCCGACGAGTTTTACGATTTGTTCCTGATTCAGGACGGGGTTCCCATGTCAGCCGAGGAAGCCGCTACTGGGCGTCGGATTACCGACGTATTATCGGCTAAATGGGTGACGATGGGAGGCGGCAATGAATCGGTGCTGACCTGTTATTGGCCGTTGCCCTTTGATCCTGCTGGACTGCACTTCACGTTTGGCACCTGGGGAGCAGAAGCGGAAACTAATTTCCGACAACAGACAGCGGCATCGGTGTTGAAGATTCTTAAACTGCTCGATATTCCGCCGTCCGCCGTCGATCAAATTCGTTTGACACGCTGGGGACACGCCATGCCGGTTTCGCCGGTCGGTTTCTACAACGCGGGAAAACACAACATTCTGCGGGAGCCGATTGAAGATCGAATTTTCTTTGCCAACCAGGACAACTGGGCACTGCCGGCGATTGAGACATCGATGATGGAAGCATTTCATTTTGCCCGCGCCGCCGAAGCTGAGATTTGAGAATCACGATATGGCGGCTGGGGTTCCAGATTCAATGGCGAACTTGTTCGCTGCCCGTTTTATTTCTCATCGCGAAATCAATCGCTCGGAAAATTCATGATCGATCAAGGACACGAGTTGACGTTAATATGCTAGAATCTCGAGCGAGTGCTGGGCTTCACCGAACGACCACATCCCGCTGGTTGGCGCATGTGAAGTATTAGAATTCTAAGGGGTACGAAAATGACGCAAAGTGCAATAATTGTGATGACCGTTTCCGTAGGTTCCGTTGTATTGCTGTTCCTGTTTTGTCTGGTAAAAGTCTTGTTCTCACCAGCCGCAGACGACGACGTTTGATAGGCTCGGCAATCGTTTCAACCACCGCTGGCACGCTCTCCAGCAGCAGGTTTTGGCAAATTGGCGTCAGTTGTTTCTGTTCCGCCGGGATTGTTGCGACAATGCCAGAATTGACTGAATATTTTCAAAAAGGATGCTAATAAGAGTTCATCGCTCTCGAATTACCGGGGAAGACTCAGTAATTCGAGAACGAGGAGTGATATTCATGGCCATCCACATCCCTTTTTCCCAAAGACCATCGGGGCGACAGCACAGTCAGCCCCCCGTTTATATCGGATTTGAGCAACCCCGCCGGCAACGCCGATCAGTCAATTGGTGGGGCGTCAACAGCGTCCTGCTGTTTTTCTTGAGCTTGGGCGCCCTGTCTCCGATTACGCTGCTGATGGGTTTGAAAGGCTTGCGGCGTCGCCCGCGAAAGGCGGCGATTGCCGGAACCCTGTTCTCTCTGGTCGGTGTTGGGATCATGGCCACGATCGTCATTGGCATCGTTCGACATGCCGAGCAGCGACATCATCAAAGATTTCTGGCCGAACAGCATCAGATCAATGCGGTTCAGATTGCTGAAACCGAGGACCAATTGGCCTTTGCTGCGTCCGAATTTGATGAATT
>JBGSXT010000385.1:0-2410 GCA_041751295.1 Mariniblastus sp. | reverse complement strand
CATAGGTCGGAATTTCATCTGCAGCTGCGAAATAAACCCCGCTTTCGGATTGGTCGCCATTCAGACGACATCCCTCGGACGCCACTGCCATCATCGCCCGTATCAGGTCCCCAACGTGAATTATGGAAAACTGTTTTTGTTCACCGCCAGGAACCATATGCATGCCCAGGAAATCAATCGACTTGAACAACGCCAGTCCTTCACGATCCCTCGCCCCAAGGACAATCGGCGGACGAACGATTGAAACGGGAACGTCGCTGCAAAATTTACGTGCTACTGCCTCCGCCTGCTCTTTGCTCACGCCATAGTTGGAAACAGGTCTGCACTCGTCCGACTCAATGTGCGGACGAATCTCAGAACTGGGTCCAACAGCCGCCAGCGATGACATCAATACAACTACCGGCGGGGATTCGCATTCCCGGCAGGCGATCATCAAATTGGAGACGCCCACGACATTCACGTGCATCATTTCCTGCTTATTAAGTGCTTTGGTTTTGGCTGCCAAATGAAAAATCGCGTTCTGTCCTTTGACATATTCAGCGAGCGAAGCGCGATCCGTGACATCACCAAAGACAACTCGACACCTCATCGGACGCAACTCGTCCACGTTGGATGTTGGACGCACAAAACAAGTGACTTCATGTCCAGCCGAAACGAGTTGATGAACCAGGTTCATTCCAATGAAGCCACTGGCACCTGTAACCAGAATCTTACTGTTATTCATGATTTCACCCGGTTTCTGGTTTCAATTGCAAACGCGGTAAGACTCAGGCAAATTGACGTTTTGTTGACCTTTTGCGGATTTCCCAAGCAGATTTCGTGCCGAACAATCTTCGTTCGTGATGGTAATGGTCGGAAATGAACCAATCCAATAGCGACAACTTGACGTTGCCAAGCGACATTTGACGTTTCGATCGCGCCTTAATCGCAGGCGCCAGTATCAATAATAGCTGCTCGATCGGGGCCCGCGACACTTTTTTGCAGGATTTGTTTTAGGACCACAATTCAATTCGAGGCACACCCGTTGCAGTAAAAATGAATCTGTGTTTTTCAGGTTTCAAAATTGCTTATTTAGGAGGCAGTCCGATGCCAAACGCCTGGACAGAAAAAGACGAGCGACAGTACGAACATATTCGTGATAGAGAAAAGGAGAGGGGTAAACCTATGGAACGTGCCAAGGAGATCGCGGCGCGAACCGTTAATAAGCAACGCCGGACGGAAAATCGCACGCCTAACCGAACTACACAAGGGACCGGCAACCCTAATTCGTCGTTGGAAAATCGAAGCGTGGAGGAATTGCGAAACCGCGCTGCCCAATTGAAGATCAAAGGTCGCAGCAAAATGAAAAAAGACCAATTGATCGCAGCCATTCGCAACGATTAAAAACGCATTCACCTGCTTAACTCCAACAACCGATATGGCAAACAAATCATCGAAACGAGGCAAGTCAAATCAAAAACACGCCCGACCCAAACAAACCCAAAGCAGGCAACCGGGCGTTCGCTCGAAGATGATCCCGCAGCCGGAATCGGTTAATGAGTCGATTCGAGGTAGCGGCTTGTTGGAGGGAAAAGTGGCGTTGATTACAGGCGGAGACAGTGGAATTGGTCGCGCGACGGCAATCGCATTCGGTCGAGAAGGCGCGGACGTTGTCATTGTTTATCTGGAGGAAACGGCGGACGCGAAAGATGCGGAAGCGGAAGTTCGGAAGCGAGGGCGCGACTGCCTGTTGGTCAAAGGCGACATTGGCCGTGAGGCGTTTTGCCGAAAAGGGGTTGAAAAGACAATTTCAAAATTTGGTCGACTGAACATTCTGGTCAACAACGCTGCGCAACAGTTTCCAGAAAAAGAACTTGCGGATATCGACGAGAAACAACTGGAAAAAACGTTTCGGACGAACATTTATTCGATGTTCTTTCTTTCAAAAGCCGCCTTGCCGCATTTGAAGAAACACTCGGGAAGCTCCATTATCAACACGACCAGTGTGACGGCATACCGTGGAAGTCCCGGTTTGCTGGATTATTCGGCAACCAAGGGTGCGATCGTCAGCTTTACCCGTTCGCTGTCGCAAAACCTGGCAGACGATGGGATTCGAGTGAACGCGGTCGCACCAGGTCCGATCTGGACACCGCTGATTCCGGCATCATATGACGGCGAGAAAGTGGCCACGTTCGGTAGTGACACGCCTCTTGGCCGTGCCGGACATCCCTGGGAAGTTGCTGAATGTTTTGTTTTTTTGGCGTCTGAAAAATCAGCCTATATCACCGGCCAAGTCCTCCATCCCAATGGAGGCGAAATCATCAATGGATAGTTGATCTCAAAGTACAGAACGGACGGGCAAGTTGTCATTAGTAACGACAATCTGGCCGACAATCTGATGTCGAAAACATCGAATCAAACATACAAAACT
>JBGSXT010000384.1:0-7611 GCA_041751295.1 Mariniblastus sp. | reverse complement strand
TAGTATTAATGACCAATAAAGAGGGTCCATAAGCAATCGCAGTTCCTAAAATCATTTTTTGGCAGTTGAATCTGATCATTATAGGATTGGTTGAATGGAATTGAAGCCGCAGCACACATCCAATTATTGAATCAAACGCCTGGAACCCATGACGCTGTACGTAATCGAGAGTGCGGATGAATCGGAACCGGTACACGTTCGTGTTCTGGAAACCCCAGTCGGCAAGGGAGTCTTCGCGGTTCGAGCCTATCCGGCCACGGCCATCATTGGCAGAATCAATGGTCGACTGATGGATGATCCCGGCCACAGCAGCGAATATTCCTTCGAATGCGAACACGGTCAGCAGCTCGAGCCGGATGCTCCATTCCGTTATGTGAACCACAGTTGCGATCCTAATTGCGAGTTTGATTTGCTGGAAGAATCGCAACCCGATGGCGTCGCGATTTCGCGACATCTTTATTTGATCGCACTCTGCGATATCGCAGCCAATGAACAGTTTACGATCGAATACAACTGGTCGGCTGCCTGTGCGATCCCCTGCAAATGCGGCGCAAAAAATTGTGTCGGCTGGATTGTGTGTGCGGAAGAACTGAGCCTTTGCCCTCCTTCGCCGCCGTAGGAAGTGATTCGCAACCAATATCTGCATTCACGGTGTTCGCGGAAAATCGAAAGGAAAAAATGCTCGAGGGTGCGAAATGTTCTTCTAAAATAGGTTCTTGAATCGATATCCGGTCGATTTGGTGTTGCCTTTATGGACGTATCGTCGTATGAATGAGGCTCGCGCTGATTTTGCAAAACTGGCATATTCAATCGGTCTCGATGAGTATCAGAACAAGTAACATTCCCCGGACGAACAGATTGCGGCAGCCGTTGATGGTTGCTGGCAGTATCCTGTTAAGGGTCACTGTTTTACTTGTCGTGGGATTATTTCCCAGTATTTCCCCGGTAATTGCGGTTCCGTTGACGACCGAGTCGGAAGCGCCGTTCGAACAGGGAGAATCTGCGGAAAAATTTGATGTCATTGTCCAGGCGCGACCGCGAGGCTTCAGAATTCATGCAGACCAGGGATCGCTGGTACGCGTTCAACATGCCCGCAAACTCTCGCTGACCTGCAGTCGGGTGGTAACCGCGGGGCACCGACTTTCGAATAATCTATTGGCGCCTCTGCGCTGTTGATGGATTGCTGCCTTTCTGGCACCCATCGTTCCCAAGTCATGATTCAAGCCCAAATGTTTTGACTTAGTCGCATTGCTAGCCAATGCCTGCCATGCGAATCGGCGTTTGTTCGGTGGGCTTGTCAGCTAACTGAAAATTCCGTTCGGCAACATCGACGCAACTCTAACAAAACTCAGGGATCAATTGCAATGCAAAAACTGGTCGAAGGTATCCACCAATTTCAAGGCGACATTTTCACTTCCAAACAACAGCTGTTTGAGCGGCTTGCCCGGGCGCAGAATCCATTGGCACTGTTCATCACCTGTTCCGATTCGCGCATCGATCCGGCGTTGTTGACGCAGACCGAACCGGGGGAGCTATTCATCATGCGGAATGCTGGCAACATCGTGCCGCCGTATGGAACAGTTGCCGGAGGCGAAGCCGCAACGATCGAGTACGCAGTATCCGTGTTGAAGGTCAAGGACGTGATTATTTGTGGGCATTCGCTGTGCGGAGCGATGGGAGGATTATTGAATCGTGACAGCTTGAACGGGTTGAATGCTGTTAAAGCCTGGCTGCTGCACGCGGAATCCACGTATCGAATCATTACGGAAAACTATCAACACATCACTGACCCCAACGCGCGGCTGACTGCCACCGTCGAAGAGAACGTGCTGGTCCAACTCGAAAACCTGCGCACCCATCCCAGTGTGGCTGCGGCGACATCGCGTGGCGATCTGAAGCTGCACGGCTGGACATACAAGTTCGAGACCGGCGAGGTCTTCGGTTACGACGCGCAACAGGGCCAGTTTCTGGCACTCGAGCGAACTGCCAAACCGGCGTCCAATCGCATTCCAACGATCTGAGGTTACATCAATTCGAGAATCAGCGGTGATTCGCAAACGGCCCATGTTTTCAACCCTCCAAAAAAAACGGCTTGTTCAAGAGGTCTGACAGGACAATGAATCAATTCAAAAATCCGACTCGCGATGAAACCATCTGGAACCGTTTGGCATTCTTCCTGAATCCGTTCGGTGATGGCCGTTATGAAGATTTTCGAACGGGATGGAAGTCCGTTGTTTTTCGCGATTTCACTGCGGGATTGATCGTCGCAATGGTTGCGATTCCACTGGCCATGGGGTTTGCAATCGCGTCCGGTTTGAATCCGGTCCACGGCATCGTCGGCGGGGCTTTGGCGGGGCTGCTCGGCGCGCTGTTCGGCGGCTCGAAGTATCAGGTCTATGGACCGACGGCTGCCTACATTCCCATTATCTTTGGCATCATGGTGACCTACGGAGGCGATGGCGAACAAATCCTGCCGGACAGTTATGCGACGGGTTACGGTGTGTTGATTTTTTGCTCGGTTTGTGCCGGGATCATTTTGGCAGGGATGGGATTGTTCCGGCTCGGCACAATTGTCGCCAAGGTGCCACACTCGATTGTGGTCGGTTTCACCATCGGTATTGCGCTGACGATCGCGTTGACGCAGATCGGAGACGGCCTCGGGCTGAAAGCCAGCCTGCCCTACCATTTGATCCCTAAGTTGCAGGCAATCGGCCAGCACATCGGCGAGTTCAATATATTTGCCTTGTTGTTGGCAGTTGGAACTTTCCTGGTCACAAAGTACCTGTTGAAAATCAGTATTTTCATTCCTGGACCGCTGATCGCGATTGGTTTGGGCTATTGGGCCAGCGCAACGTTGCTCAGCGGCCAGGGATTGGCGGTCACGAAAGACAAATACGGACCGATCCCGACGGACGACTTCTTCGCGTTCACACCGCCGATGCTGCCGGAATTCTCGGCGACGTTGGCCTTTGATTTGACGTTCTACATCACGGCGATTGTCTTTGTGGCTGCGATCGAGTCTCTGCTCTGCTCGCGGATGGCGGACCGACTGGCCGAAAATAAAGGGACGCCTTACAACCCGAACAAGGAGCTGTTCGGCCAGGGGATGGTCAATGTTTTTGTTCCGCTGTTTAACGGTTTCCCACACACGGGTGCACTGGCTCGCACGGCTACCAACATCAAAGTCGGTGCGGTGACTCCGTTGGCAGGCATTATGAAGTGCGTGTTGAAACTGTCGCTGGCGTTCTTTCTGGCGGCGTACCTGGATCTTGTGCCGATGGCCTGCATTGCCGGCATTCTGGCTTATGTCGCCTTCAACATGGTGAAGTGGCAAGAAGTGACCAGCGTTCATGCGATGAACAAGTTCCATATTTTTCTCATGTACTACACCGCGACAGTCGTTTTGGTGAAGGACTTTCTGGTCGGCGTGTTGAGCGCGTTGATTATTTACGCGCTGTTTTACCGGTTTTTTGACCGGACAGGGCAATCGACCGATCATGCCGCCGTCCAATCACCGTCGCAGGCATGGCCGGATCAGTTCGCGGAAGAGGGAGCGGCTTGAAGCACCAATCATTCTTAACGGGTTCCGACCTGGGCGCGACAATTAATGCCTGTAGCAAATCCAGCTCAGATGAAATCAATTTCTTTGGGGGCGTGAAGTCATGACTGGATTTTGCTATTTGATGGTCGGGTTGACGCAGAGTGAGCGCGATATCGACTTGATCCGATACGCTGCCCTGTTGGCTTGCATGGAAATCGTGGTTGATGTGTTGTTTGTCCATGTGCTGCCCAATCGCGATGGCGAAACAGAATTGGCGGAACACGATCTGGCGCTGAAAGCAATTGAACAGCAGGTCGCCGGATCGTTTCTGAATATTCCGGATTCGGTCGAATTTCGCTGCGAAGTGTTGCATGGGCCGCGGGTCGACCGATTGCTGTCGTTTGCCGCTGAACGCCAGGTAGACCTCGTGCTGGTCGGTCATCGGCCAGATCATCCGCCGGGCCGCGGTTCGCTGGTTCGGCGACTGTCGATGAAGGCTCCCTGTTCGGTTTGGATCGTCCCGAACGGTTCGCCGTTAAGGCTGAAAAGATTACTTGTGCCGATCGATTTCTCAACCCATTCGGCCGATGCAATGTTGGTCGCCCTGTGGCTGGCGCGGCGGGCCGGCAGCGCCGAATGTTTGCCGCTGCACGTCTACCAGAATGAAGCCGTGCTGACCTACGACGAATACGAACCGATCGCCCGGGGCGAGGAACAGGTCGCTTACCAAAAATTTGTGGCCCCCATCGATACCGGCGGCGTAATCGTGACGCCGCACTTCGCGGAAGGCGTCAACGTCGCGCATGCCATTCACGCCGTGGCTTCGGAAAACTCAGTGGATTTGAAGGTGATGTCCACGCGTGGTCGCAGCCGTTCGGCGGCGATTTTGCTTGGCAGTGTCACGGAAGGCGTGATCATCGAGGCCCGTACACCCGTCCTGGTCATTAAACACTTTGGCGCCCGACTGGGACTGTTGCAATTGCTGTTGGATCGTACCTTTCGACAAGGTCGCTCACAGCATTTTTAAATGGGACTAGATCGCTCCGGGGCCGCGGGTTTCTGGTTCGAACGAAATCGCCTGTTCTACGTTCAGCACAAAAATTTTGCCGTCGCCACCTCGACCGTGAGGACCAGTCCGAGCGACGGTTTCTATCGTGCGTAACGTGCGATCAAGAAAATCGTTGTTGACGGCAATCTCAAGTGTGATCTTGCGGAAGACTCGAGTTCGGTATTCAAGCTCGCGGAAAACCGGTTCTTGATCGGCGTGATTGGCATATTCCTGAGAGTCGCAGATCGTAATCCGGTTGACGCCGATGTCCGTTAAAGCCTGCTTCAATGCATTCAATCGCGTCGGTTGGATGACTGCCAGAATCATTTTCATCGGCGCTGTGCGTCGGTTGGGCGAGGGAGCGGTTGAATTCAGGTGCGGACAACGATCGGGGCCAGGCCCAATCGGGGTTATCCTATACATCAGATGATAGCAACTATTCGGCAGGAATTCGCCAGCTATGATAAACGTTACCAAAGTGCCGTTGAAGGACTGAGCTGAATGTTGGTAGGTTCCGCCGTCGATACAGTGATAGTTGGGAGCTGCCGCTCTTGGCGCGGAGATCAAGGAAGGTCGAATGCAATCAGGCCTGAAGAAATATTGCCAATTTACATTCCTGGCCTGCGTCGCTGGCTTGCTGGTAACGCCGGGAAGTTCGTCTGCCCAACTGCAGCCAGTCGCCGACGAACCGGTCAAACTAACGGCCCGCTATCACATTGAATCGGGAACGAACACAGGTTTTTTGATTGTCAAAATCGAAGTTCCCGCCGGCAACCACATTTACAGCTTGAATCAGGCGAAACCGCTGAAGCCCTCACAGATCGTAGTCGAGCGGACCAAACAGTTCGCAGCAGACCTGAATTTCAAATCCGACAAATTGCCAACCGTGATCGAACAGGATCCGGTATTCAAAGTTCGCATCGAGAAATTTTCTGACACGGTCCAGTTCTATGTACCGATTCGCGTCGATGCCGCCGCCAATCCCCAACAAATGAAGCCGAGTGTTTCATATACCGGACTGGTCTGTTCGGAATTGGGATTTTGTGTGCAGGTCGAGAATCTGACTGCCAAAGCCGATTTTGCTGGCTATTTTCAACGGGAAGCGAATAACGCCAGTCCGTTGCTTAAGCAACAGAAGTAACGAAAATAGTCAGGCCGAGTTAAAAAAACGGCCAAAACCGGTGACTTTCTGTCGGCCATTTGTTGTTATACTTCGTAAACAATACAGTAGACCTCAGGTAAGATCACCGAGCGTCCGGCGTTCAGAATTTCCGGGGCCTCGGAAACAAAATGAATACACAAACCAGAAGTTTATTCATCGTGACACTGACCGCGCTGTCAGCCTTTTCGCTATTGGTAATGCCAATTTGCGCCCAGGATAAGCGGGACTGGGGAAGTGGCCTCGGCGATCTGTTGGACACGGTGGACGACGGCACACCCATTTACAAGCTGTCGGGCGGGTTTTCTGTGGAGCAGGGAACCCGTAACGCGACGCTCAGCGTCACCCTTGATCTGAAAAAGGGCTGGCACGCCTATCCGCAAAAAGTTGGCAAAGACCAATTTCCGACCGAGCTGAACTTAAAGTCAGACGATCGGTTCAAATTGGCAGGGCCATTCTCTCCGGACAGGCAACCCAAAAAGCGTGTTAACGAGCTGGGGCAAAGCGTCGAGGAATTTGAAGGGCAAGTGATCTGGTCAGCTCCTGTTGAAATCGCCGAAGGTGCCGACGTCAATAGTATTGAGATGCTCGTCGAGGTTTCCGGTCAGGTATGCAAACAGAATTGCATTCAATTCGATCCGAAAGACTCCACTGTCCGCGCTCGATTCACAAAATTCACGAAATCGGTGGGTGCCTGGTTTTCCCCTCACGGATCTTTCAAAGGCCGCCTGGACAAGGCGGTTGTGACGCCCGGCGAAAAGCTGACTCTTACTTTTACTGCCGATTTGAAACCGGGTTGGCACATATACGGCCAAGAAAAATTCAAGCGTGAGGGGACCACACCGCAACCGACGATCTTTGTTTTCACCACGACCTCCGGTTTCGACATTTCACCGCCCGTTGCCTCGGAGGAGCCGATCCGCAAGGAGACCGGTGCGGAACGGGAATCGTTCTATTTCTACCACGAAGACAAAGTGCATTGGACAATCGAAGTTTTGACTCCTGCCGACGCGAAAGCGGGCAAGTATTTTCTGGAAGGAAAAATACTGTTCCAGCTGTGCACGGAATCAACTTGCGATCCGCCGACCGGATTGGATTTCAAAGTACCGGTGGTGATCGGCGCGCAGCCAGTCAACAACAAAGTCGAAGTTTCGCTCGCGATCAATCAAACCAATTGGGACGAAGTCAACGCGTTGTCGAAGAAATTCTGGGCCAATCTTGAGGAAGTGAACGAGCCGGTTGTCGCTATCCCGCCCATGGAATTGGCGTTTTATCTGCTGTTGGCTTTTGGGGCGGGCCTGATCTTGAACGCGATGCCTTGCGTGCTGCCTGTGATCGGATTGAAAGTCATGTCGTTTGTGCAACAGGCGGGTAAAAATCGCGGCCGCATCCTGATGCTCAACGTTGTTTTTTCTCTTGGCCTGTTAACAGTCTTTTGGATCCTCGCCACACTTTCGGCGTTCTTCGGATTTGGCTGGGGAGACTGGCTGACAAAAAGCATGACCGGCTCGATCATCATCACGTCGGTGGTGTTTGCGTTTGGATTGAGCATGTTGGGTGTTTGGGAATTGCCCATACCCGGTATGTCCGGTTCGGGAACCATGAGTAAGAAATCAGGCGAGGATGGTTTGGCCGGAGCCTATTTTCTCGGCATCCTGACCACTGTCCTGGCAACACCTTGCACGGGCCCAATGTTGATTCCAGCCGTGACGATCACCGTTGGGCAGCCCCCATGGGTGGCTTACCTGATTTTTACAACGATTGGACTCGGCATGTCATTGCCGTATCTGCTGGTTGGATTCTTCCCGTCGCTGGTCAGTTGGCTGCCGCGGCCCGGTGCCTGGATGAATACCTTCAAGCAGG
>JBGSXT010000383.1:0-3007 GCA_041751295.1 Mariniblastus sp. | reverse complement strand
CTTGTGAAGAGTTTTCAAAAGGTTGCTTAGGAACTTTCCCGAAATAAAGTGGCTGCGGCTTCCAGCCGCAGACTGGGGCTGGCAGCCCCAGCCACAAATAAATCGGGACAGTTCCTTAGGCGCGCGGTACAAACTAGTCTTCGTGGCGGAAGCCGCTAGCCTGCATTCGTCCACAATTCGCGGGCTGGCAGTCCGTGCTACGGTAATATTGTGAACATCAATAACGAGGAATTCTGATGAAGAAAGAACAACGTCAACCGACAACAACTGATGCGGGCTGCCCTGTCGCCAGCGATGAACATTCGCTGACCGTCGGCCCGAACGGTCCGATTCTTTTGCACGACCATTATCTGATCGAGCAGATGGCCAATTTCAACCGCGAGCGAATTCCCGAGCGGCAGCCACACGCCAAAGGCTCCGGGGCTTTCGGGCACTTTGAAGTCACTCATGATGTCAGCGCGTATACCAAAGCAGCAGTTTTCCAGCCAGGCACAACGACCGATACTTTGATTCGTTTCTCCACAGTCGCTGGAGAACGAGGCAGCCCAGACACTTGGCGCGACCCGCGTGGTTTCTCGCTCAAGTTCTACACGACGGAAGGCAACTACGACATGGTCGGGAACAATACGCCCGTCTTCTTCGTGCGCGACCCGCTGAAGTTCCAGCACTTCATCCGCTCGCAAAAACGACGAGCCGACAACGGACTGCGCGATCACGACATGCAATGGGATTTTTGGACGCTCTCGCCCGAATCGGCCCACCAAGTCACGATTCTGATGGGCGATCGCGGCATCCCGAGAAATTGGCGGAGCATGAATGGCTACTCCAGTCACACCTATATGTGGGTGAACGCTGGCGGCGAGCGGTTTTGGGTCAAGTACCATTTCAAAACCGATCAAGGGAACGATTTTATTCCTCAGGACGAAGCCGATCGGTTGGCCGGCAGTGATGGCGACTATCACCGCCGTGATTTGTTCGACTCAATCAAACGAGGCGAGTTTCCGAGTTGGACGTTGAGAATGCAGATCATGCCTTTTGACGAAGCCAAAACATATCGCTTCAATCCATTTGACTTGACCAAGGTCTGGCCACACGCCGACTATCCGCTTCACGAAGTCGGCAAGTTAACTCTTAACCGCAATCCGACCGATTTCCATACCGAGATCGAGCAGGCTGCGTTTGAACCGAATAACCTCGTTCCCGGAATTGGGATCAGCCCGGACAAAATGTTGCTGGGTCGCATGTTTGCCTACGCCGATGCACATCGCCACCGGTTGGGCGTCAACTACAAACAGATTCCGGTGAACAAACCTCAATGTCCAGTCTTCAGTTACAGCAAAGACGGAGCGATGCGGGTCGAGAACGTTTCGGATCCCGTCTACGCGCCCAATTCCAAGGGGGGGCCGCACGCAGATGGCGAGCGTTACCCCGAAGAGGCAACCTGGGAAGCGAATGGAGAATTCGTTCGGGCCGCCTACACTTTGAGAGAAGACGATGATGATTTCGGCCAGCCAGGGACTTTGGTCCGAGTAGTGATGGATGACGCGGCGCGTGATCGATTGGTCGCCAACATCGCCGGTCACCTCAAAGCCGGCGTATCGAAGCCAGTTCTTGATCGAGCGATTGAATACTGGCGCAACATCGACAGAGGAATTGGTGACCGCGTCGCCAAACAAGTCAGCGGAGTTTGATTCGCCAGCATCGTCTTCGTCTGGTTGGTCGATGGTGTGGTCGCTGGAAATCCAGTTTGGACGCCCAAGCTTCCGAGCCGCTAGCAGTTGCCCGAGTTTTTCAATAAAAGTTTTGATCGAGGGAGTGCAATACGTGTGGGATTTTACGGGTAAAACGTGAAATCGCAAGCGATCAACTTTGGGCGCGGCGAATCATTTTGCCAATTTCCAAATTTAGCTAAAGATGCGGCGCGCCAAGTGCATTGTTCACTTGGAATGCAGTTGTCGCAGCCGGTTGGTTGCCTATACAGAATTATCGAAAGGAAAGGACTCGATCATGCTGGTTCTATCTCGCCGCACCAACGAACAAATCCTGCTTCCCGAACTTGGTGTTATTATTGAAGTCATGCGATTGAAAGGCAACCAGGTTAAACTCGGTATTTCAGCGCCTCAGGCGATTAGGGTGCTCAGAGGAGAATTGGCTTTCGAACGTCCCGTTGGCATCAGTTCCAACGCAGCATGCGACAAGGCCAATTCGTTCGCGATACCATCTAAATAATCTGGACGCAGGAAACTGACCGGATTTCCTGATGTGGCATTGCTGGGAACTGTTCGATCGGAATGCCAAAAAAAACCGCATCGTCACTCTGACGATACGGTTTTCGCACTTGGAGTGCTTGTGCCAAAACTACTTGGGCTTTCTGGTGTCACAACATTGTTCGTTGACGCGATTCCAGGCGTCTCGTGTCGCAGGACGGGCAGATTCCCAATCAAGACTAGAATTGCCACGGTTCTTTTCCCAGTCGCGCTTCAAATTGGCTTCTGCAGCAGCAAAATCTTTCGCATCCGAGCGAGCGCGATTTTCGTAGCCATAGCGATACGCTGGTTCGTAGTGCTCATAGTCGACGTCGGTGTCAACGTAATCACGTTGGCTGTAGTTCTCTTCCCAGTAGGCCGCTTCAACCGTGGGGTCAATTTCTTCCGCAATCGCTTTACCGGCATAAGCGCCAGCAACACCACCGACTACCGCTCCGACGGCGGCACCAATCGGTCCACCAACGGCCCCGGCGATCGCTCCGGTGGCAGCGCCACCGGCTGCTGCACCCAGACCCGCACCTACGGGATGTGAGCCGTGTTCGCCGGTGATTGCGTCTGGATTGCGATCTGCCTCTACAATTTTGTCTGATTTCTTCCTGTCATTCGTCGCCATAAGACTCTCCTCAAATTAAAAGGTTTATGAACCGCTCAGTTGAACCAATACAACCAACTTCATTTAATGCAATTGCCGCGCCAATTGGATTGAAGGTTCGATAAATTTCCACGTAGGGTATTCGTTG
>JBGSXT010000382.1:0-4925 GCA_041751295.1 Mariniblastus sp. | reverse complement strand
CCTGCGCCGGAAATATGCCACAAAATTCCAGACACTCAAGGACGGTGTTCGCCGGGCAAAAGATCGACTTGAACGCGAAGAGGAACAATACAGCCAGAGCCGAACCAGTTCCGTTGTATCAATCGGACAGACGATCATGGGCGCGATCCTTGGCCGTCGTGTTTCCAGCAGCGCCGGCACCTCGGTAAGATCTTACGGACGGGCATCCAAGGAAAAAAACGACATCGATCGGGCCGAGTCAAACCTTGAAGTCTGTGTCAATCGGTACCACGACCTCGAGTCCGAATTCGAACGTGCGGTGGCAGAGCTCGAAGACAAGCTGGACGTTGAAAATCTGACCTTCGAGGAGCTGACAATAACGCCGCGGAAGAGTGATATCCTGATCGAAGAATTCTGCCTGTGCTGGTTGCCCTGGAAAGTCGACGACGAGGGAATCGCCGAAGCAGTTTATTAATGCGTTGCTCGAGGTGTGTTGCGTTATTCCAAACGCGCCGTCGCCAATCTCTCTGTCGAAGCAGAGTATTTTCAAGCAGGCTCTCGGCGTAAACACTTACTTCACTCTCAACCGGCAGCTAGAATCAAACATTGCTCAGCCCTGCGGCGGCAGCGGCTTGCGGGAAAATAATGGGAGATCCCAATGAAAAACAGGCGCCTTCTCTTTTGGGCCCTGACGTTTATCGGCGTGCTGATTGGCGTAATGGCCAGTCGGTCGCTTATAACTTTACTGTTTCATCCCCCGAAAGTTGCAGACGTCTCGCCTTCACACGACGCAACTCTCACAACAACGGCTCCCGATCCGCGCGAGATTGCCACACCGCATCTTGACATGGCCAAATTGAAGTCGACAGAAGCCGTCGAATCCCATCTGGCTCCGGTTCGCACTTTCTTCGAAGACGCCATGCAGAATACGCAAACGTTTGCGGCGGTTGCATTGGGTTGGGGAAGTAAATGGCGCCTGATCGCGGATTACGTACCGTATACAAAAGGGGGTCGACACGAGAACTATATTCGAGATCAGTTTGAGCAACATGTTTTCAGCGAAGCGGCGTTTGAAAGTATCGTCACGTCAACTGTGTCGCAGTACCTGTCCGAAATTCGAAGCATCGAGAATCAAATGCTGGTTTCGATTCGTGCCGATGTGGCCGGGTTTCCCGAAATCTATTCAATCGCTCAACTGGACGAAGCCCAGTTGAGTACAAAGTTTGACGAAGCCGTTAGGAAAGCAATCGCCGCCACCGGAAGCCAAATCCAGGTGGACATCGGTACCCAGCTGGTTTCAATCATTGGAGGCGAGGTGCTGGCCCAAGTTGCAGTTCGCCTGGGAGTATCAGCGGGCATTCTTGGTACAGGCGCCGCATCGGGATGGGCCACACTTGGAATTGGCGTTGTTGTTGGAATCATTGTTGATCAAATGGTCTCCTGGGTGTGGAACTGGTGGGCCGACCCGACGGGTGACTTGGCGTCCGGTCTGAACGCGAAACTGGATGAGATGTGTACGTTGATTTGCGATGGCGATTCCAAAGTCGAAGGACTGCAGCAGCGATTACAATCTTTTGCTGAACAACGTGCTAAGGTCCGTGAAGCCGCAATTTTGGATATGCTGCAGGCAAACGTGGAGCTGAAAAAATGATCCGACTGATTTGCATGTCACTGCTTCTGATTCCTGTATTGTTTCCGACAGCAGTTCACGCTCAAAGCAAGGCCGACGTGGCTCGCGAAATGGCCGAATACGTCATGCGAAAGTTTGGTAAAGAGGCATCGGAAGAAGGTGTCGATAAACTTACCCGTACGATCGATAATCTCATCGTGAAGTCTGGCGACGAGGGTGCTGCTGCGGTCAAGAAGGTTGGCCCCCGTGCATTCAAGCTGATCGATGAAGCCGGAGAGAATGGAGTGGACGCGGTGAAATTGATGGCAAAGTACGGTGACGAAGCCGTTTGGGTTGTTTCCAAACAGCCACGATTAGCGATGGCCATGAATTATGGCGACGAAGCAGCCGAGGCGATGATCAAGCATGGCGAAATGGTTGAGCCATTGATTGGCAAATTTGGCAATTCCGCATCGCTGGCCTTCCGGAATGTCACTGCCCAGAATGCTCGGCGGATAGCGATGCTGGATGAAAGTGCTGAACTGGCGACGATGGGTCGCACCGACGAATTACTTGCGGTTGTCGGCAAATACGGGGACTCCGCCATGGAGTTCATCTGGAAGAACAAAGCGTCGCTGGCCGTTGCCGCCGGTCTGACAGCCTTTCTTGCCGATCCAAAACCATTTCTTGACGGCACACGAGATCTGGCGGCAGTTATCGGCACGTCCGTCGTCCAACCCATTGCCGACGAAGTTGGCAAACGCACCAACTGGACGCTCGTCATAGTTTCAGTCATCGTCGCTGGTGCCGGTCTGCTGGGCCTGCGCAATTGGTGGCGTCGTCCCGTTCCCAAGGAATCATGATCCAAACCTGGTCTCATGGGGAACTTTGGTGGGAAGCGAAGGCGTTTTTGCATCAAACCGCTCAATGTCGGCACGCAATCAAACCGGCTGCCTCTGCACAAATTAACTGCCGAAGGGCTCGTTGAGCGGTGGACAAATCACCGGAACCGATCGCCAGTCGGCAAAGTTTCCGCCGCGATCTGCAAAAGAATGCCAACAGCAATCGATAGCGCCTCCGAACAAAGGAAGTGTGCAGAAACGGGTGCGCGACGGTAGCAATTCTAATTATTGAAATTATCCCCCTTTTCCTCTCGTCATTTCAGGCTTCGTGCGTACACGTGACAGTTGTTGAGGTCATCACGGGTGATGATCTCGAACTCTTCGCAAAGTTCATCGGCCGGGTCCCACTTCACGAACTGGCGGTAGCACTTGAGCACTTGACGCGACTCAAGCAGCGGAGCAGCCGGGGCCTTAAGGCGTTGGATGACGTCAGAAACGCTCCAACCCGTTGCTGCGACGAGACGATCAACCGCCAATTTGTCGACCTCGCTTGCGGGATGCATGGCTGAGATGATTCCATCGAGAAGAGGCTTCACTACGGCCGCCAGGTTCCCGCTCGTTCCACGGGATCTCTACGACCAGGCCGAAGACGCCTGTGAGTTTGACGCCGTCAGCAAGTGAACCCGAGCTGGCTTCCCACCAGAAGTGGTGCGGCTTGGTCTCGCCCACGATGACCGGCTCTCTGAACTTCAAGAGGGCACCGTGATTGGGGCCGACGGGGCAGTCTTCAAAGGAGTAGCGATGGTAATGGGCGTAGCTTCGCCCCGTTGGGCTTGTGGGCGGTGCGGTGTACGAGCGATAGCAACGTAGGCCCGCGCGGGTAACGTTGCGAAAGGCTCCTGTGCCAACGTTGTAAAGGAGCACGTTCTCGAGGTCGAAGAAGCGGTGCACCGTGGAAGCATACTCGGCAACGAAGCGCCTATCGGTCGGTGCGGTCATCTTGCGAATCGCATCGTGAAGCTCACGGCGGGCCTCGAGGAGCGCGCCCTTCGGCTCGTAAGGCAGGCGAACATCGAGCCACGCCTCGACCAGATTGCTGTCTGCACGAATCTCGAACATTGTTGCGGACACCACGAGATCACACCTATGAGGAAGCGCCGGCCAAGGTTTACCTAACGTCCAAGGTAACGCGGCGGCGGATTATCAGGAATCGCGCCGAATCAGGGAATACGTTTCAAACAGTGTAACGTTTGCATCGCCGAAAATGTAGCCGCTCGCGTTCACCGTTTTGCTGGGCGGCTGTGGTCCGTGTATAGACGCCGCCGCCACAAGCGACACTGAATCAGCGGCGAACCTCGACATTTTGATCCTGTCTGAACCGGATTCGTGTTACTCGGTTTCCGTGTCGGCGGTTAGACGGTCGAAACTTCCGTGCAGAACAAACGGTTTTGGGGGCCAACCAAGCGGCGTCCCGGTTTCCGCATCCTCGCAGTGCGCGAGGTCGATGTCGAAACTGCCCGACATTTCACCTGATTTTCCCAGCGTGACGGTATTCATCGTGCCGACGGCCGGATCAGCGGGACGACAGCGAACGGTACGGACTTGCTCTTCGAACACGAGGTCGAAGACTATTTGGGTTTCGGAGGTGACTCGACCGTCGCTGTCTAACACAATAAGGAGATCCCAGTCGTCAGCAGCGAGTTCAATTCGCCTGGGGCCGACACTGCCGATGGAAGCGCCATCGCTCTTCGAGTCGAATCCCAGTTGGGCGTCGAGTCCAAACAGTGCTGGCGGGAGGAGCCCGCCGAGCGGCAGGCCGAGGCGCGGCCGGATGATCTGCACCACGAACGCCGGGCCCGACGAGGATTGCGGGACGATTGTTCGGTCGGGACGGTCCGGCCGATAGACGGCAAGTTGAAAGCCGACGACGATCAAAAATCCCGCTAACAACATCAGCGGCAGCACCATCCACGAAGGTTTGCGATTATCGTTGTGACTATTTGCCATCAATCGCTCTTTGGCCTTGTCCACCCAACGTCAGAGTTTACGCGGCGGGCGCGTGAATCGCTGATTTCATGACCGACGCTGCCGCCCGCTCGCGTGCAACACCTGGTAATATGGCGATTCTATGAGTCGGTTGAAATTGGTGGAAAGAACACAGTTTGGAATCGAAACATCAGTCGGTCAAGTTCCCAACCGTTGAGTCCAGCATCGCGAGCGACCGATAAGTAAAACGATTCATGGTCACCATACGAGTCAAAGGTCAGTTTCCATTTTGTTGAGATTGTTTGTATTCGTGAATCTATCGCAATCGAGTCACGGAATTCATCGTGGTAGACATCCATCATGATGTTGCGTGCATATTTGTCACCGATCCCGGGCAACGATTTCAAGAATTTAATCTTCCCATCACGCCCGGGTTGTTGAAGTAAGGCGATTTTCGCAGCTGGTGGCCCACCCATTTCGTGAATTCTGTCATGGCACGCAACGATATT
>JBGSXT010000381.1:0-12650 GCA_041751295.1 Mariniblastus sp. | reverse complement strand
GACACCGAAATGGCACGCCCGACCAACCTAAGGAGAGGAAGGTTATATGAATACAAAGACTGTGTTTACGACCGGTGAGGCGGCGAAAATCTGTAAGGTCAGCCAACAGACGATTATCCGCTGTTTTGATAACGGCTCGTTGAAGGGATTTCGAGTGCCGGGCAGCCGTTTTCGACGCATTCCCCGCGATCAGCTGTTTGCGTTCATGAAAGACAATGGGATTCCCACGGACGCGTTGGAAAACGGCAAAAGAAAAGTGCTGATCGTCGACGATGACGAAGAACTGGTTGAATTGATGGTCGATGTATTCGTCCGTGATGGGCGTTTCGAATACAAAGCGGCCAATAACGGTTTTGATGCTGGCATGTTGGTCAAGGAATTTCGACCAGACCTTGTTGTCCTGGACGTGATGCTGCCAGACATTAATGGCAAAGAAGTCTGCCAACGGGTACGCAGCGATCCAACGATGTCTTCGGTGAAAATCATTTGCATTTCCGGCATGGTCGAACAGGACAAAATCGCCGATCTGCGATTGGCAGGGGCCGATGACTTCATGAATAAGCCGTTTGCCGTTGATCAGCTGTTGGATCGCAGCTGTGAAATGCTGGAAATGGAACGGGCAGCGACCGGAACGTAAGCGAACTGTTTACGCTTGGAAGAATGAAACCAGCGATTCACGTTCAATTTATTTGGACGTGATTTTTTTTGCCAGCATGTTGGGACGAGCGGGAGAACTCCGTCCTCCTTTGTATTTTCATCTGTCGCCAACTTCAGTCCGCGCGATCGGCCAGGGCGATGGCTGGCAATCAAGCTTGTACGAAACTGGAGGCTTTGCGATAAATCACGCCGGTTAGCTGTTTTCGTCCTTTCGCACCGCGAATCATCCTGTCGGCATGCTGTATCTTCCTGCATTTCGTTTTGAAGATCGCGAAGTCCGATTGCCTTCACCGCCTATCGACATCCTGCGCCTGTGTGCTGCCCTTGTGGATTCGGCGGAAGAGGTACGCGATTTGGAATCGATTCTCGTCATCAATCCAAGTCTGTTGATCTGGGCGATTCGAAAATTCTCGGCGAAATTGGATCAGCCGGTTGAATCGCTGTACGAACTCATATCAGGCCTCAAACAGGGATTTCTCGAAACCGATCTTGAATCGATTGCATTTGAGCCTGCACCCGCTTTGACGCCACACCAAGAGCAATCGTTGAGCAAGTGGTTGACGAAACCCAAACTCAAACGGCTGCACAAATATCTTGTGGCCGTGACCGAATTGGACGATTCTACAGCCGCCAGACTACTATCGCAAATTGTTGCCGACGATTTCCGAGTCGCGTGTTCCGGCGATTGCAATTTGAACCAGGAGACGAGCGTCGATGCCATTTCAGAACGCTGGACCAGATTGAAACCGGATCAATTGCCGATTCGGCAGGTCTGTTTGGCTGTAGCGAAGCTGCACAGGCTCGAAAGAAAATTTGATTGCGAACTTCAGCACCAGAAGTTACAAGCGATGAAACAGATGGCGTATGGTGCCAGTCACGAAATCAACAATCCGCTGGCCAACATTGCGACCCGGGCGCAATCGCTGATGTCTGACGAAACTAACCCTTCCCGCCGCCAACGGCTGTCCGTGATTTATGCTCAAGCGATGCGTGCCCACGAAATGATTTCGGACATGATGTTATTCGCCCATCCGCCGGAACTGAATCCCGAAACCGTTGAGCCGCGACAGCTGGTTCAGGCAGTTGTGGAAGAATTGCGATCAGAAATGATTGCCGCTGAAATCGGGTTTCAGATTCGACAGTATCCGAATGTGCCGGCCATTGAGTTGGATGTCACTCAGTTCGCCGTCGCGCTCAAAGCGCTGTTGCAAAACGCCATGCATGCGATCCACCGCTGCGGCGAAATTCGGATTCAGATTTGGCGACGTAGTGATCAATCCATTGGCATCGCCGTGGCCGATAACGGTTCGGGAGTTGATCCGGCAATCGCGAACCAGATTTTCGATCCGTTTTTTTCCGGGCGGGAAGCGGGACGGGGACTCGGTTTCGGATTGTCGAAAGCGTGGCGAATCGCCCAGTTGCATGGCGGTCAAATTTGCCTTGATCCAGACCATACACCGGGCGCACGATTTGTAATGTGCCTGCCGTTGATGCAGAATAATCTGTCGAAACGACAATGCAGCCGAATTGACATTGTCCGTGCGGCGTAAAGAATGGTCGGCGAAAGCTCTTTGTTACAACAGTAGCCCATCCATGAAACAAGTAACAACAGCCCGACTTGATTCCGAACCCAATGTTTCACTCTGGATGGCCCTGTTGCCAGTCGTTGGCTTGATATTGCTGTTGGCGGTCAACGTTTATTTGTATGGTGCTGACGCATCCTACGGACCCAACCAGATCGCCTTGTTGATGGCAGCAGCGATGGCAGCAGCGGTTGGTTTCGTCCATCGCGTTCCGATCGGGAAAATGGTTGCCGGGATTCAATCCAGTATCGGCACATCGATCGTCGCCATGCTGATTCTGTTGCTGATCGGGGCCTTGACGGGAACCTGGATGATCAGTGGCGTAGTCCCGGCGATGATTTACTACGGCTTGGGAGTCTTCAGCCCGGAATTGTTTCTGTTCGCGACCGTCATCATTTGTTCGGTGGTCTCAGTCGTTACGGGCAGTTCCTGGTCAACGGTGGCAACCGTTGGAATTGCCCTGCTGGGAATCGGCAGGGCGCTGGGGATCAGCGACGAACTGATTGCCGGAGCGATCATTTCCGGAGCCTACTTTGGAGACAAGATTTCGCCTCTCTCTGACACGACCAATCTGGCGTCAGCGATGGCGGGCACAGATTTGATCACGCACGTCCGCTACATGCTTTGGACGACCGTACCCAGTATTGCGATTACGTTGATTATCTTTCTGGTCATCGGATTCGTTTCCGAACCCGCAGAATTGGTTTCCAGCAATTCTCTGCTCAAGCAGGAGATCGCTTCCCGTTTCAATCTTAACCCGGTTATTTTTCTGGTTCCGTTATCTGTGCTCGTCATGGTCGTCATGAGGGTCGACGCACTGGCGGCGCTGTTTATTGGCGCGGTCGCTGGCGGGCTGGTTGCCATTTTGATGCAGCCCAATGTCGTCACTCAAGTCGCCGGATTGGAGGATGTGACCGTAACCCGTGTTGATTCGGATGGCACTGAAACCCCGGAATCGGTTCCACCAGCCTATTTGAAACGGGCTTACATGGCGTTCGTAAATTCGATGTCCATTGAAACAGTGCTGATTCCAGCGGATCACGTCGAGAATGTGAAGGCCAGAAGAAATTCGCTGGAAGCGATCATCGAAACCGATGCAAAAAATAATGATCGAAACAGTGCTGAGCGGGCCATTGTTGCCTCGCAGTTGGCACAGGCGAATGCGGAAATCGCCGCTTCAGAGCTGCTAATCGGAAAAGGAATGGCTGGCATGCTCAACACCGTCTGGCTGATTATTACCGCTATGTGTTTTGGTGGAGTGATGGAGGCGTGTGGATTGTTGCGACGGATTACCCTGCCACTGGTCGAATTTGCCAAGTCAACCGGTTCGCTGATCACCACGACGGCGGGCAGTTGCGTGTTGGTCAATTTGACCGCATCCGACCAATACCTGGCGATCGTCGTCCCCGGTCGCATGTTTCGTGAAACGTACAGGGAACGTGGACTGGCCCCGGAAAATCTTAGTCGAACGTTGGAAGATGCAGGAACGGTCACATCGGTCCTGATTCCGTGGAATACCTGCGGAGCGACGCAACAGGGAGTGCTGGGCGTGCAGGTATTAGCGTTTGCGCCTTACTGTTTTTTCAATCTGATCAGTCCATTGATGACGCTGCTATTCGCCTGGTTCAATATTCGAATCGCCAAACTTTCGGAGACAGCGGAAATCAGGCCCGCAGATCAAGACAGCCGGTCGGGGATGGAGTGATAAAGCAGTCACCTGTTTCAGGCTTGTGAAAAATGCGGACTTGCGGACTAATTCAATATTTCCAGGTTGCTGTTTTCGATCCAGCCCGTGTGTCCCTGACCGTCACGGACTTTTGTCCAATTGCCGCGATGGGCGAGAACATGTACCCGATGGCCTTGTGCGTTTTCAATGGACCGAAGCTCCTCGAATAGCGCGCCATCTCCCGAGCGTAACGTCACGTTGTTGATGACAATGATGGCGTCCGCGAAGTCGCCAGTCGACGTGTCGGCAAATGTCACCGATGCCAACGAGATAACAAGCAATGACAGCGGCACGATTGCCCATCTCTTCGCAATCAGCCGGAATCCTGCGGCTCGGGTAATCAGGATTCCCCAGAACAGGATTGAAGCGATTGCCAGCAGCCAAATGGCTGAACGGCGCCCGACAAAACCAATTACGAAGTCGTTTGCTGATTGCAATTGATCCATCACCGACTGCATCGTTGTTGTACCGTCGGTATCGGCGTCCTGAGTGTCACGCACCACAAGTGAGTTGGCCAGTTCCAGATTGACGGCCAACTGCCGGTTGCCCGGATCGAGACGTCTGGCACGTTCGTAGTTCGCAATCGCACGACCCAGCTGATTATTCTGCAGGCAGGCGTTGCCGAGGTTCATGAACAATCCGCTATTTTGTATTCCGGAATCGACTAGCAGCTGGTATTTGGCGGCCGCCGCAGTAAACAAGTCGTTTGCTTCCGCCGAGTCGGTTTCTGCAATTGCGGTCGCCTGCGCATAGATTTCTCCTGCTTCCTGCAGAATCGTCTGCTGTTGCGATGCGGAAAGTTCAACGATGTCGGCTGATGCATTTGCCGCAGTAACCGGCAGTGCGGGACTGCGCGGATCGTCCGATGCGTTAACATTGTTCGTCGAACATGCCAGCAGCGCCGCCAGCAACAGCAGGGAGGCTCGTCGGGTTGAACGACCGATGTCGCTGCCATTCAATGTTCGGTTTGATTGCATTCCAGCCAGGTGGCCGCTGGAGCGACGAACCTGGGTTTTGTTCATGGAATTCAGTGATGATTCCATTCTTTCAACCAACTCCTGAGCCTGCCGCTGCATGTCGACGGTTGATTGCTGGCTGGCTCGATTAAATGTTGAATGTTCGCAACTCTGAAAAAACGATTCGACTTCATTGGCCAATGGGTACATGCCGGCCGTTCGCAAAACACCCACGGACGTGCTGGCGTTTAAAACGGTTTGACCCGTTCGTCGACCAATATAGCGAATCAGCGCGTCTTCGATTTGTGCTCGCTGCGTCGCACCTTCAATCGCTGATATACATTGAACTCGCGCGGATTTGAAGTTGGCCAGCTGGCCAACCATTGCGTTGTAATTGCGAACAAGCAACGTCGCCAGCCAAATGAATGGCGGCAGCGCCACAAACACCCACCACCATCGACCTGGAGTCGTTGCCGTCTGCGAAACGAGAACGCCTGCCGTATGGTTATTTGTAAAATCAGGCTTTGATGCATTGCTGATGCTGGCCTCGGATTCTTTGTCGTCTTCGATTCGCCGCGAGTTGCCAACGATCGCATCGAGTGCCAACGACTCGGATTTGTCAACGGTGATCGAAATCGGCTCGCTCATCACGGTTTCAAAGGTTTCCGTGTCGGGATCGAAAAAACTGAACGGGATCGCGGGAATCTGTGTGATTCCTTCCCGGCGCGGTCGAATTGTGGTTGGAAAGACTTTCGTTTCGTCTTTCACGAATCCGGCCAGAGATTGATCGTCCACTTTGAAGTCCGCAGTCAGTGACGGCAATTCAGCGAGCGGTGGAGCCTGGACCAATTCCATCGGACCAGTTCCCAGCACACCAATATTCAGCGTGATCGGATCCCCCGCACTGACGGCGGTCGGTGTCGCCTGGGTGACGATTTTGTAGCGACCGACAGCCCCGCGGTAGTCGGCCGGCCGGCCCTCGGTAGGGATCGGCACGACCTCGGTTGAGCCAACTCCGGCTTCTCCAACAACCGGACGGGTTGCCGAAATCGATAGACGATTACCAAAGGGTGAGGAGCTGAAAAAATCGTCCCCCATCAACTGCGAGAGTCGCGAGCTGGCACCGAACGAACTTCCTCCTAGTGGGCTTTCCTTGAAAAAACCTTCGAATGGATCGCGTGATTTGCCTAGTGCGGTCGGGTAATCGACGACGATCTGCACATCATCGGCGTCAATTCGGCCTGGCCGTTTGGGGTATACGGTCCCTTCGATCTCATACAGGTAATATTCCCGTTCAGTGCCGTGGCCGTCGTCGCGGAGTACTTCGCGTCCGCCAGGTCGCTGGTTGTTGCCGGCCATTTCCTTCAATCGCTCGTCAAAGCTGCCCCATGAAGTCTGCTGGGAAATCATTTGCCACATGTTGGCTTCGGAAAGCTTGATGTTCCGTTCACGATCAACGAACGGTTTTACCCAAATTTTCAAGGTCATATCCAACGGCTGGCCGACAAAGACTTTTTCCCGATCCCCTTCGATTTCTACAAACAGCAGATCGCCCGTTTCGCTCTTTGTCGCGACAAACCGCAGTGGCTCCGTTTTCTGATCGCGACCGTCGACGTTAATGGTGAGCGATGGAATCTCAAAGGTCCCCTCGCGTCGGGGCGTAATCAGATATTGCCTGGTGACGCTGCGGTTTTCGCTACGACGACCGTTGATGATCGTTATCTGCGAGCTTTGGGAGGGCGAACCGGCTGCCCGGACATCGCAACCATCGATCTCGGGGAAGACCGGTTCCTTGTAGTCCGACGCATTGTTGATGGCGATCTGCAACACAATCGGCATGCCCACGTAAGCTTCACGGGCAGAAATCCGAACGTCGACGCTCTGGGCCAAGGTAGCTCGTGTCATTCCACAGAGTATCAAAACCGTGAGTGCGGTTAATGCCGACTTTACCAACTTGATTCGTTTCGTTTCCATTTTGAGTCTTTCAGTCAATGTTACCAGTCCCGATCAACAGGAACATGACGCGAACGTTCGAGTCGTTCCTGCTGCAAGCGCCGCAGCATGTCACGGTCGCGGACCGCCTGCAGCATCTTGAGTGCTTCTTCTTTTGTCATTATTTCATCTTTCACATTCGGGTTGGCCATAGCTACCGAGCCAGCG
This sequence comes from Mariniblastus sp., assembly GCA_041751295.1. Classification (GTDB taxonomy): domain Bacteria; phylum Planctomycetota; class Planctomycetia; order Pirellulales; family Pirellulaceae; genus Mariniblastus. Next base: position 5,568 of record JBGSXT010000381.1, on the reverse strand, counting down.
GGTTTTCCGGTTTCAGCTTTTTCTCCGGCGGCAGTCAGCTGGCCCGTTGGAACCGACTGATTCTTTCCGTCTTCTTCGTCAACACCGTCCTCCGAAACTGGCTGATCGTCGGAAGGCTGCTGACTTTCTGGCGATTGACGTCGGTTCTGAGGATTGCCTGCGCTGGAGTCTTGCGGCTGTCGTTCCGGTTTCTGTTTCGAAGGCTGACCTGCGGATTCCGATGATTGTTGATCTGCGGATTCTGACTGCGCATCCTGAGGCTGCTGGCCCTCGGATTTATTTTCCTTCGACTGACCGTCCTGATTGTCTTTCGACTCGGACGGTTCATTACCGGACTCTGTTTCAGCAGACTGTTGTTCGTTCTGTTTTTCTCCGTTTTTCTGTTCTTCCTGCTGTTGATCGTCCGCAGACTGCTCATCCTGACCCTCACCAGATTGATCCTGATTCTGTTCCTGATTCTGTTTTTCCTGATTCTTCTTTTCCTGTTCCTGTTTTTCCTGATCCTGGCTTTGTTGTTCGTCCTGTTTCTGCTCCTCTTCGAGCTTGCGAATCAGCTGTCCGGCCAACTCGATGTTGGCACGGGCGTCAGCGTTGTCCGGATTGCTGCGCAGCGATCCGCGATAATGGGAGATCGCCTGATGCAGTTGCTCGATGGCAGCTGGCTTGTCCTGTTCCGCAGTCGTTAGAGCGTTGCCGTAGAGGCAATTGCCAAGGTTGTAACGACTGGCGGCTGCAATCGCCGGATCGTCAGAACTGGCCGCAGTTTGAAACAGACTCTGCGCCGCATCAAGATCTCCTTTGCGAAACTGGGCCACCGCCAGGTTGTATTCCAGCTCGCTGCGTTGCATTTCGACAGGTTGAATCTGCTGATATTCGGCAATTGCTTCTTCAATCCGGCCGTCGCGCACCAATGTGTTGGCCTGATTGATTTGTTGGGCGGAGTCCTGGTGCGAAGAACCAGGATCGCCTGACTGGCCAAAAACGGAGAGAGGCAGAATGTGCATTGCCATAACCGCCAGCGGCCAAACGAAAGTACGATTGAAAAAAATAGTTTTCATGATTGAGTCCAACGTCGAGTGGCTAGGCGGCCTGTTTTTCACGGGGGGCGATTGTTTCCGATCCGGCATTCTTTTGCAGATTGGTTTTGACCATCGGTTTCACTGTCTGGTTCCGTGTCGATTTCAGGTTTCCTGTCGACCAGAATACTTCCAGCAAAAGCAGTGCCAAAGCCGGAACCGCGAACCATTGGAACCGCGCGATATAAGCATTGATCTTTGCGGTTTCAAATTCTGTTTGCTCCACGTCTGCGATGTATCCGTGATACACGTCGGACATGTTGACCCGTTTTGTCCCAGCCGGAACATAGGCTCCATTCGTTTCGGTCGCGATTTGACTTAGGATCCGGCCATTCATTTTCGACCAGACCTGTTGGCCATCGTGCTGCATGAAGCCCCCTGACCGTGATTCGGTGTCGGGAATCCGTGCGCCCTGATCCATGTCACCAAGTCCGACCGGGAACATCCGAATTCCTTTTTCTGCGTACAGTTTTTTGGCAACTTCAACCGGCTCGCTCTCCTGATCTTCGCCGTCGGTGAAAATCATGATCGCTTTGTGTTCGTTGGTTTTGCTGATGAATCCATTGGCAGCGGCCGTGAGCGCATCGCCCAGCCGCGATCCACCCCGTCGAACAGAGTGCGGTCCGACAGAATCGAGTGTCTGCTTGAAGTCCTCATAATGGCTGGTCAAGGGCACCTGTTGACGCGTTTCTCCGGCGAAGACCACCAGGCCGACCCGATCTCCAGCCATTTCGTCGACCATGTCTTTGATTTGCTGTTTGGCACGGTCTAACCGGTTGGGCGACGCGTCTTCGGCCAACATGCTGCGAGATACATCAAGCACAAACATGACTTCAATTCCTTTTTGCGGAACCTCACGCCAAGTTTTGCCCCAGCGAATATCCATCAAGGCAACGGCTAGCAGTGCCAGGCTGGCGGTAATCAGAATTGCCGATATCCAATGACGCGATGGCGAGCCGGGCGGCATCAGCTGCCGGCGGGTTTTCGCCGAGGCAAATTTCTGCGCCGCGCGGCGTCGGGCCACAATTGCGATACCGGTCAGCACCAGGCCTGTCGCGACGATGGCCAGCAGCCAGATGCTGTTCGGGTTTCCAATTTGAATGTCCATGGTTTATCTCGTTTCGTTAAAAAAGGTACTTGACTCCCTTTTCTATCAGGTCATTTCTCTCAGCCAAGTTTGTTGAAGCAACCAACGTGCCGCGAGTAAAACAAATGCGATCATTAGAAGCGGAGGCAAGCTGAAACCGGCTGCTCTGTGAGGCTGCACCGCCAATTCCCGGTAGTCAACAAAATGTTGGGCTTCCACCTGTGTTTTTTCCAGCTCATCAATCTCGGCATAAATCTTTTCCAGCGAATCCGTGTCGGTGGCGCGGAAATATTTGCCGCCTGTTGTGGAAGCCACCTTTTCCAAAGTCGCTTCATCGATATTCACCGGCATCCACTGGATTACTTTGCGGCCCGAGAAAGGATCGGTGACCGGCACCGGGGCTTGTCCTTTCGTGCCGACACCAATCGTGTAGATCTTGATGCCCATCGCCTGAGCCAACTCCGCTGCTGGAACAGGCTCCAGCGAACCGGCATTGTTCTCGCCATCGGTCAACAGAATGATAACTTTACTCTTTACTTTTTCTTTTTGCCGTTCGTCGAGGGCATTCAGCTTTTCCACGGCCAGTGAAATCGCATCGCCGATTGCCGTGCCATCTTCGTTGCGATTGGTGACGATTTCCGTGTTGTTCAGCTGGGATACCAGAAACGCATGGTCGAGTGTGGGAGGGGTTTCGCCATCGGCATAGCCCGCGAAGGTGATCAAGCCGACCAGATCGCTGAAGCGGCCGTCGAGTCTATCTCCGCCAGAGACGAATTTGCCAGCCACATTTTTGATGGCAGTCAGGCGATCGACGTGCTCGCCTTCTATCTGAAAATCCATGGCTTGCATGCTGCCGCTACGGTCAACGACCATTTCAATCGCAATCCCTTCGCTTTCGGCGATCGTTTGTTCCCGACCCTCGCGAGGGCGGGCAATTCCCAGGATCATGAAGGCAATAGCGCCAAGCGTTAAAGCGGCGGGCAGCCACATCAAGCGTTGGCGAAGCGTTGGCTGGATCTGCCTAGCCAACGCGACAGACGTGAATTGAATGGCCGGTCTGTTCCGTTTGGTAAATAATCGCCACGCCACAATTGGCACCAATAATAGCAGCAGGAAATACCAGGGTGAGTAAAACATCAGTTGGCCTCCGTCGTAGCTGGGGTTTTTGTCCGGGATTCAACTTCGCTGGCTGTCTGGACAACCAATTCACGGGCTTCGTCGATGGCATCCGATAGTTCGTCCGTTGAAAGTTGCAAACCGGCAAATTTGGTCAGGTCAGCCGTTTGAAATGCCTGACCGAAACGGGCCGCCGTTGCCGGGTCGAGCAACCGCTGCGACCGAATCATCTGCAAAAGTTCGTCTGTCGTTTGCGTGGGTGCCGATATCTCAAATTGCAGGTCAAGGTAACTGCGCAGAATCGACGACAGATCCAGCGATACCCTCTCACTGTCCCCCTCTTGCATTGCTTGGGAAACGCGCAGGGATTCAAGCTTCTCCCGGGCCCAAACTTGTGGCGTCAGCCATTTCCTGCGGCGCACAACGGCCGCGATCGCGGCGCTGCCCAGTGTTAAAATGCCGAGTCCGCCAGCCGTCCACCACACCCAGTCGTAGGATGACTGTGGTGGAACGCGGACGTCGACCACTGATTGGATGTCTCGAAATTGAGTTGGATCGGCGCGGTCTTCCAGAACGCTATTGACGCGAATCGGAATCGCATCCGATTTGACGATCCGGGAATCCGAACCATTGACGACCTGGATTTCCATGGCGGGAATCTGAAGGTCGCCAGTGATAATACTTTCGAGCGTGATTCGTCGCGTCCAGGTTCGTTCTTTAGCCGAGTTTTTCGATGGAATGTCGTTTATATCCTGATGCTCGACGACGTCAAATTCACCCAACTGTGGGCCGACTGCCGGCAACAAAATCCGCGTTCCGGACGTGGCGTTGACCATCAGTTCAAGCGTGAAAGGCTCGGCAACCTGAACGGCGGAAGACGAAACAGTCGCCGAGACTGTTGCCAGTTCCGCATCTGATGAACGATTGACTTCATCCTCACGGGCTGGAGTCGTTTCAGCCAGGCCCAGCAACGTGATGGCGAACATCGCCGAAAACGCCACCGCAGCGTACCTCGTTCGACGGAAGTGTTTCAATTCCCGACCTATAGCGTGATTTGGGAGTGGTGTTTTCATTTTCTGGATTCGCGTTTGTGAAAATAGCGTCGGAGTGGTTCGACGGGATCCTGGCCAGTAGTAACATGAATTGGTTCCAATCGCAGGCGACGGAACATGTTGTCGCGCGCTTCGGTCTGTTGCTGATGGAGTCGCGCAAACAGCTCCCGATTCCGGCGACTGGCGGTATCGAGTGTGATGACTTCACCGGATTCGGCGTCCTGCAGCCGGACCAGCCCAACATTGGGCATTTCCGACTCGCGCGGATCGTTGACGATCACGGGAATGATGTCATGCTTGCGCCGGGCAACTTTCAGCGTCGACTCAAATCCGGAATCCTGGAAATCGCTGACCAAGAAAACAACGGTCCGGCGTTTAGATGTCCGATTCAGGTGCTCGAGGGCCTTTTTCAGGTCGGTGCCGATGCCCATCGGTTCGCAGTACAGCAGCTCGCGGATCAGGCGCAACACATGTCGCGCACCTTTTTTCGGCGGAATGCACTTTTCAATTTCGCCCGTGAACAGCGTCAATCCAACCCGATCGTTGTTTTTGATTGCCGAAAATGCCAGCGTCGCGCCCAATTCCGCCACCAACTCCCGTTTCGTCTGTTCCGTGGTACCGAAATTCTGTGATCCGCTCATGTCAACCAGCAGCATCACGGCCAGCTCCCGTTCTTCACGGAAGAGTTTGATGAACGGCTGGCCGCAGCGGGCGGTCACGTTCCAGTCAATCGCCCGGACGTCATCGCCGATTTGGTAAGGACGTACTTCTTCAAACTCGATACCTCGTCCTTTGAAAGCCGAGTGCCAGGTGCCGGCCAGCAGCTCGTCAACTTTGTGCGACGTGCGAATCTGTATGCGGCGGATTTTTTTGATGATTTCGCGGGGGATCATGTTTTTGACTCAAAAAAATGTGTATTGCACTCGTATGGCACAAGTCGCCAGCGGCGCCGGTCGGAAACGATCCGACCAGCATTGTTGATCTGTTCCTGACCGAACGGTTAGGGAACGGCAATGTGATTGAGAATTTCTGTCACAATCGACTCACTGGTTCGTTCCTCTGCTTCGGCTTCGTAGGTAATCATCACGCGGTGACGCAGCACGTCCATCGCAATATCCTTGACGTCTTGGGGAACCACGTAGCCGCGCCCCGCCAGGAATGCGTTCGCTTTGGCTGCCAAAGTCAAGTTGATCGTTGCCCGAGGCGAAGCGCCAAACTGAATCAAGCCGTTCAGTCG
>JBGSXT010000380.1:0-2898 GCA_041751295.1 Mariniblastus sp. | reverse complement strand
GAAATCATGACCGCCGGGGCCTCGATCGGCGCGTTCAATGCACTGGTTTCGATTTGCCGACATCCCGATCTGTTCAGTCGCGCGATCTGCATGAGCGGTACGTATGACATTGAAAAATGGCTGGAAGGTCAATGGTACGATGAGTTTCATTACCAGTCCCCCATCCACTTTGTGCCCGATTTGCCCGATGACTCGCAATTGGTGAAACTTCGCGAGCGGTTTATTGTGTTGGCCACTGGTCAGGGCAAAGCCGAAGACCCGAAAGAGTCCTGGAAAGTTGCCGATGCATTGGGTAAAAAGAGTATCCCCAATCGGGTTGACCTATGGGGCTCAGATTGGGCTCACGATTGGGCGACATGGCGCGAAATGTTGCCCAAGTACGTACACGAAATGTTGCAATCTCTCGACGCGTGACCCTGCGGAGCAATTCTTGGCAGCAATTCTTGGCCTGGATTAACGTTCCTGCCCGTCGTCGTGATCGCGAGGCGGGTGGTGGTCGCCATGTTGATCGGCAGCGTGTTCGTCGGGTTCCATAAATTCTTTTTTGATCGCCCTGAGTTTCTCACGTGCTTCAATTTCCGTCAGATCACCGTTCTTGATCGCCATTTGCAGTCGGCGGGTAACTCGTTCCAATCGCGATTCATCAACTTGTCCTTCCGAAGTTGCTGCAGCTAATCGATTTTTCATTTGCTCCAACCGGCGTTCCATTTCACTCGCCGGAATACGGCCATTTCTGACGGCCTGTTCCAATTCAGCTTTGGATTTTTCGAATTGTGAGCGCATGATTTGCTGTTTCAATTTCGCCATATCGTCGCCCACTTCCTGAACGGTCAGTTCTCCGGACTCCACAGCCGATTGGATCCGCTTGAACATGGCTTCCATGTGTTCTCTCTCGGAATCAGTGCCAGCCCCAGAGTCAACTTGTTGATGTTTCAACAAGGCTGCCATTCGAGCGCGACCTTCTTCGGCGGTGATCCTGCCGTTTCTGACCGCCTGTCGAAGCTTCAATCCGAGTTCCACCGCAGCGGCGTCAGGGGCAGGTGGCTTCTCGCCAGCTAGTATTTCGCGGGCTCGGTCCATTTGGGCGCGACCGTCTTCTTCAGTTAATTTCCCAGTCGCGACGAGTTTTCGAATCTGGGCTCCAAGTTGCGCCAAATTCGCTGTGCGAAGTTCAGTGGATTCGGAGCGCTGGACTGTATCACTATCGACATCGGCGAATTTTCTCAGTGTGTCCATCATCGCCTTTGCCTGATCTTCCGTCAGTTGTCCTTTAACAACCGACTTCTTGAGTTTGGTTTCAACTTTATCAAAATCCTGCGCTTGCACCGGGCAGAGCGTGCCAGCCTGCAGCAAAACGCCCAGCAGCAGGAATTGTGATCCACGAGAAAAACTGGTCGAGTTGCGAAACAGAATCATTTTGAAATCTCCGTTCAGGAAAACTGGAAAGCGAAGACAGTACATTCTACTGGCCGTTACGACAGAAAAAAGCAGTTGCAACTGAATGTTTACAGAAAGTCGCGACGTCGATTAGTGCACCAATCATGGCTTCCACCGATTTGAATTCGGTGGGGAGTCGGGTGAACTCAAGTTTTGGCTTAGTTTTGGCTCAAGTTCTGGTTGCCCATTTTCTGTTTTCGCGGATCATGTAACAGTCAGGACGGTTTGAAATGATCTGTTTCTTGCAGGCGAGCGTGGTGGAAAATTCTCTTGGCGACTTCTTCCGAATCGGCTATTTCAACTGGTGGCTCGTAGCCGGCTATATCGTACTCGTAGGCATATTTCTGTACGGTGTCTTGAGGCCTCGCCGAAAGAGCGAATGGAAATCGGCGGGTGCTGCTCAGGCCTGGGTGATCGCGCTGTATGCCGAAATGTACGGGACTCCTTTGACGGCCTATCTTGTGATGGGGTTGATGGGACGAAGTCGACAGGATGCTGAAAAACATTTCAATGGCCATCTCTGGCCGACGATTTTTGGAGTCGATAGCCCGAGTATCGAGTATGCACAATTTTTCACAACTGTTTTGGGGCAGGGACTGATCCTGATCGGTACGTTGTTGGCTTTTTTTGGCTGGCGACAACTTCACAATGCAGTGTGCAAAAACGAAATGGTCGAAACCGGACTCTACCGCCAGATTCGACATCCCCAATACACCGGTTTTTTCCTGTTTCTCCTGGGCAGCATCATCAATTGGCCAACCATCGCCACGATTTTGACATTGCCCATTCTATGGTGGGTTTATTTGCGATTGGCCAAAACAGAAGAACAGGATGCGATTGAAACGTTTGGTGACCAATATCGAAACTACATGACACGGACTGGTCGATTTCTGCCAGGCATCGGAAAAACCAAAACCGTTCAGGCCGTCGGGGTCTGACGCAGTTTTCGGCAGTAAAAAAACTGATTTTGCGAATCCAGCCTATCGCCGAAAAGTGGGCCTGCCCCCCTCTGAAGTGAGCCGCCAGCATTCCTCAGTGAACGGTTACGAAAAATCAAAGCCGTGAAACAGTGTGGCAGCTGAACCAGAATCAAACTATTTGGCGGCACAATATCTCTATTCCGGTTGACGGTTTGCGAGGATTGCAGTCGCAAGTCCGTCAACAACGTCGTTGGAGAAGGAGGGTTTGATCAGAATGGCAAAAAGTTCAGGCAACAGTTTGCTGTAATCATGTATCCTGTTTTAACCACAAGGTACTGAAACGGCATTCGAAATCCGTATCACCGTTGACAACACGGAATCAATCGGGATCATCTAGGCTTCGACTTCGATTGACACTCAGTCATTTTGGCTGCGGAAATCAACTTTGACTTTGATATCATCAACTTGATGAGGCCGAGTGGCGGAATTGGCAGACGCTCAGGACTTAAAATCCTGTGCCCGTCAAGGGCGTGCGGGTTCG
>JBGSXT010000379.1:0-2754 GCA_041751295.1 Mariniblastus sp. | reverse complement strand
GTGGTATTGCTTGCGACCAAACGGCGATCGATGTTATTGATTGTCGTTTGGGTTGCGTGGCTCAGTCTGGGTTGGCTGGTTCCCTTTCAGGCGACGAAATTGGTCGATCGCATCCGCCAGGAAGGAGCCAAGTGTACTGTCGTTGATGTCGGCCATGGTTCATGCGTGTTGATGCAACTTCCCTATGGCAGAACGGTTTTGTGCGACGCCGGCAGCATGACGTCCTCCAATTTTGCCGCCGAGACCATTTCCAATGTTATGTGGTCGGAGCAAATTGAACACATCGATGCAATCATTATCTCCCACGCGGATCTTGACCATTTTAACGCCGTTCCAAAACTGATTAAGCGATTCTCCGTGGGCGAGATTTTTGTCAGCGATCCGATGTTTGTTCGCCGTCATTCGATGGGTAGCGTCAAGGCCCTGTTTGAAGAAATTGAGGCCGCCAATATTCCGGTTCGACAAATGTCATGGGACGATGTTGCCGGTTTGGGTGGCGATGCACGGCTGAAGGTTTTGTTGCCACCTGATTTTGGGACGTTTGACAGCGATAATTCAAACAGTCTTGTGTTGCAAATCGAATTTGGCGATCAAAACATTCTGTTGCCAGGTGATCTGGAGGGGAACGGCATGAAGCTCTTACTCGGTCTCAAAGAGGTTGACTGCGATATCGTTTTGATGCCGCACCACGGAAGTAAAAACAGCTCGCCTGGCGAGTTTGTCAATTGGTGTGAACCTGAATATGCAATCGTCAGCGCCGGGCGAAACAAGACCGATCGTAACGTCATCTCGCAAATCAGTTCTGACCAATGCCAGGTATTTGCGACTGCCGATTTTGGTACTATCCGGATGGAAATCGATCGCAATCAACAAATGCGAGTGTCTCATTGGAGCGGCAGGAATTGGCGTCATCGGTTGGAACGCGCAGTGGGCCGGTATTAGTTCCGCTCTGTATCAATCGTCCACCGCAGATATTCAATGAATTTCCGTTTGGACTGACTCTCGGCCGATCAGGTTTCATCTGCTGTGATGTATTGCCGCGCTGTAATGATCGCTGATCCAATCAACAACATCGCCACAGTCGCAATTGCCAGCCAGGCCAAATGAAAACCGGTGGAATAATCGCCAAACAACAACTTGTATTCCTGCTCCGGAATCGGGTGAAACCAGCCGAACCAATCGGCAGCGATCGCCTGTAAATGAAAACGGACGGTAAAGCGGCTGATGATCGCCGGGACATTGGCCAGGATGCCTTCGGACAAAATGACGTAACCGGCTCCAAATACCATCGCTCGTTTTTGAAAGATGGTTCCAATCGTCGAAAAAACTGCTGAATAGGCCAGACAAGCAACAAATGCAGTCCCGGCCATGGCGAACAAGTCGGAAAAAGGATTCAACATCGATTGGGGCGGCAAGTAGGTTCTCGCTGCCAGACACAACCCGACTGCGATCAGACAAACGGTAAAACTGAAGAATACAGCCGAAAGGTATTTACCCAGGAACAGCGCGATCCGGCCGCGCGGACGGCTGGCAAGAAAAATCCAACTCTTGCCCTCAAGTTCAGAATAAACGTTCGGCGTGGCCCACAGCAGTTGCGCCAGCAGACCGACGATTCCCACCAGCGAAATGATCAACAGATTTGAAATGGGAATCGGGCTGCCGGAAAAACGGATGACCGTCACCATCGCTGGTGGAAATCCGGCCAGGACCGCAACGACCATGATTCGTTGCAACGAAAGCGATCGCCGGAACTCAAACAACGCCGTGGCCATCACGGATCGAAACAGTTTCACAGCAAACCACCCTTCGTTTCACCTCGATGGATTTTCATCAGCGTCGCAAACAGGTGTTTCAGCGAATCGTCGGCAGCCTTGATTTCGGTAATTTGAATGTCGCGTTGGTCAATGATGGCGGGCAGCGCGGCGAGCAGCGTCGCTGATGACTTGGTGTCAATTTCTACAATCGGATCCTCGTTTTTTCCTGGCTCGATGATCCGAACGGATTCAACACTGGGCAATTCGATCACGGCTGCCAGCAGTTCTCGCGGCCTGGTTGTCCGAATTTGCAACGTATTAGGCGTATTGGCGAGAATGGATTTCACGTCTTTTGGTGATCCCGAAGCCAGTAATCGGCCACCGGAAATCAGCAAAAACGATGGATTCACCGCTTCGACTTCGTGAAGTATATGACTGGCAAGAATCAGACTCCGGCCTCTCGACTGCCAATCGATCAGGAATTCTTTCATGTCATTGCGGCCGATCGGATCGAGGCCATTAAACGGTTCGTCCAGAATCAACAATTCCGGATCATGGGCAATGGCCTGAGCCAACTTGGCGCGCTGCCGCATGCCCAGTGAATAGTTTCGCATCGGACGGTGCATGGCGTAATCCATTTTGACCAGCTCCAGTGCAGCGATTGCCCTGAGTCGAGCCTCCGGGTTTCTGAATCCGTGCATTTGAACCAGATAAGTGACCCATTCCAGCGCGGTGACGCGCGGATAGTTAACTTCCAGTGCCGGACACAATCCGACGTTCCTGAGCAAATAATCTCGCGTCCACGGATTTTGCCCGAATAGCCGTACTGTTCCAAGCGTCGGCCTCAACTGGCCAAGGATCAGGTTGATCAACGTCGTCTTGCCTGAACCGTTGGGTCCCAACAAGCCATAAGTTCCCGGCTCCATCGACAGCGAGATATCGTTCACGCCAACCACGGTCTTGTACAGTTTCGTTACGTGATCGATGACTATCATGAAAA
>JBGSXT010000378.1:0-1559 GCA_041751295.1 Mariniblastus sp. | reverse complement strand
TTTCGGCCGAATCCAGATCGCCATTTCCGATCAGCGGAATTTTTTTCAGAAACGGCTTCAGCCGTGAAATCTGCTCCCAATCGGCATGGCCGCGGAACATGTCCTGAGCCGTTCGGCCGTGTACCGTCAGCGCCTGGGCACCGGCACCTTCGACGACTTGGGCGACGTCGATCGCGTTGATGTTGTCGCGAGTGCAACCCAGTCGGATCTTGGCGGTCACGGGTACCGGTGCACAGGCCTCGACAACCTGTTCAATGATTTGCCCCATCAGGTCAGGATGTTTGAGCAGATAGCTGCCGCTTTTGGCTTTTTCCGTGACTTGTCGCACTGGACAGCCAAAATTGATGTCGACAATGCTGACTTGGTATTCCTCGATCAGTCGTCGACCGACTTTGGCCATCGTCTCCGGTTGATTGTCCCAGATTTGTACCGCCAGCGGTCGTGGTTCATCGCGGACGCCCCAGAGTCGATCGGGATGTTCGGCCTGATGTTCATCCAGCCAAACGAAACCTCGAGCATTGACCATTTCGGTAGCCTGTAAACCGGCCCCGCCATATTCCCGAACAATCTGGCGAAACGCATAATTGGTGAAGCCCGCCATCGGTGCCTGAAGAATTGGTGGATCGACAACCACATTTCCAATGTGTATTGGCTGGACCTTGCGTCTCGTGTTCGAAGTTGCGATTGCGGGTGGCATGGTTGAGGAGTTTTCGTGAATCAGTACCAAGCTTACATCTTTGACCTATCGCGAGCTGGTTTCAATGCCTGAATTCGTGATTCTGTTTCACGAAATGCCACCACAGTCAGATCGGGCAAGTCATTGGGATTTGATGTTGCTCGACGGTGACAAGTTGCTGACATGGGCCTTGGAAAACGAGCCGTCCATCGGAAACACAACTGCGGGACGACAATTGCCCGACCACGACCTCAGGTTTTTGACCTTCGAAGGAAAACTTAGCGGTGACCGGGGTTGTGTCCGTCGCACCAAAGCAGGGATTTTCGAATGGACGACCGAGTACGACGAGGACGGATGGGAAATTCGAATGTTTTTTGCAGATTCAATTTGGACCCTGCGAGCCAGTCGGACCAATGATCAGTGGTTCGCATTCGTTTTTTCGTAACGGTTCACGCGGTTGGGGACTGACGCAGTTTTTGCCGCCATTGTAGAACAATTGTCCTCAATTGTTCCGCCAGCTGATTTACGGGACTGGACTTCAACGCCAAACAATTGAGGACAATGGTTCCACAATGCTAACCCGGGAACGGATACGAATTTTTACCGTTCGCTTGGCGCTCGGCGGTTTTTTCGGCCTGCCTTTGCTGGTTTGGCGTCGGGATTCCTGCTCGCTGACGATTTGTTTTCCATAGAATTCGGCGATTCTTGGCCGATTGGCGCTGTATCCGAATCTCCGGGGTTTTCCTGGGGCGCGAATTCTATTGTCTTACCAGCGATCACCAGTTTTTTCGGTGATAATTCAACCGCATCAATCACCACCTGTTGGTTGTTTCCTTTGGCGGACAAGTGTTCCGGAATGGAAAATACAGCGACGGGCGAATCG
>JBGSXT010000377.1:0-2530 GCA_041751295.1 Mariniblastus sp. | reverse complement strand
TGTCCTGGGTGACCCTGGAAACCATTCTGGTTCCGGCAGAAGTCGCGATTTAGCGCTGATCAATCAGGATCAAATGGGCCTGCGCAAATAAACGAGTCAACTAAATGCCATGCTGCGTTGCCGCCCCTGCGGCCAACGCCGCAGCGGATTTTGAATACGTGTTTTTAAACATTTTTAGTGTAGAACAGTTGTCCCCAACTGTTTCGGGAACGCTCGGCAACAAACAATTGGGGACAATTGTTCTACAAATTTCCGCTACCGCGTTGCCCTGCGGCGATTCAAATTGTGATTGTTTCGAGCTTGCAATCGGGCAGCGATTTGATGAAAGCGCGACCGTAGGGCTTGGTCTTGATTCGAGGGTCGAGAACCACGACCATTCCAGTATCGGTCTGGCTACGGATCAGACGGCCAAAACCCTGCTTGAACCTGATGATCGCTTCCGGCAATTGGTACTCGGTAAATGGCTGGCCGCCCCGTTTCCTGATTGCTTCCAGCCGCGCTTGCAACAGCGGCTGGTCGGGGACGCTGAACGGGAGCTTGGGAATGATTACGTTTTGCAGTGCGTCTCCCTGGACATCCACACCCTGCCAGAAGCTGTCGGTGCCAAACAGCACGCCGCGTGGATTGCGTTTGAATTGCTCCAGCAGTTGACTCCGATCGATGCCCGAACTCTGGTTGTAAACAGCATAGGCGTGCTCCATCAGCCACGGAGTCAAATCGCGAACAGCCCGATTGAGAAAACGGTAGCTGGTACACAATACAAACGCATGTCCATCGGTTTCCAAAACGAATTTTCGAATCGCGTCGATACACTGCCGTTCATGCGTGTCCTGATCCTGCGTCGGGTCCGCCAAGTTGGATACGACGACCAGCCGGGCCTGTCTTTTGAAATCGAAAGGACTGCCCAGGCAGAGCGTTTGCGAATTGGTCAACCCGATTCGATTTCGAAAAAAATCGAACGAGCTGCCTTCGACTGCGATGGTAGCACTGGTCAATATGCAGGTGTCGACTTTGGAGAATAGTTGTTCGTTCAACTCCGGCCCGACATCAATTGGGGCAGCCATCAGGCGAACGTGCTGGCGGCCGTAACGATTGGTGCTCGATTCGATCCAGTAGACTCGCCCCTCAAGTCGTTGCAGCCGCCAATCCTCGACCTGCGCGGCCAGGGACTCCAGACGCTCGGACGCCGAAACAAAATCCAGCTTGTCGGACGGGTCCTGGAATCGTTCACTGGATGCCAACGCCATTTTGCTGAGCTTCATCAATTCTGGCGACAGCTGGTTATTGATGATTCCAGGCGCAGGGGTCCGAACCGTGATCGAGGATTGTGAATGGCGATCGTTGTTCCGCATTGTCCAGGAAATCAGATCGCCGAAAAACTCATCGGATTTAACGCCGCATCGCATTACCTGCCGCTGGCCATCGGCCATCCGATGCGTCACAAACAGTCCCTTATTGTTGCGCTCGTTGAAAAGTTTGTTCAGCGAAAAGTCTACTTGGCGAGAGGTAAGGGCCAGTCCCAGATGTGCGCTGGCAACATCCTGTATCGTGTGGGCTTCGTCCAGAATCACGGTGTCGTAGTCAGGTAACAGATTGACGCCCAGCTTGCGAAGTGCCAGGTCGACAAAAAAGAGGGCGTGGTTGACGACGATGATATCCGCATGCTGCAATCGGCTGCGGGCCCGAAAATAATGACACTCCTTGAAAGTCTCGCATTTGCGACCCAGGCAATTGGAAGTATCACTTTGAACTTCATCCCAAACCTGGGGCAGTACTCGAAAATCGAATTCGCTACGCGAACCGCCCGTGGTCGTTTTGCTCCAGCGATTGATCTGATTCAGCTGGTAGTGTTCGTCTTCGGAAGCAAATAGCCCATCGGCCCGTTTGATAGCGGTTGCCAATCGCCTCAGGCTGATATAGTTGCTGCGACCCTTGCCCAACACTGCGGAAAATTCCAGCGGAATGACGCTGTTGAGGAACGGAATGTCTTTCGACATTAACTGTTCCTGCAGACTGATCGTGTGTGTCGACACGACGATGCGACGTTTGCTATCGGACTTTGACGCCTGGAGAGCGGCCAAGCTCAGAATCGCAGGAATCAAATAACCGAAACTCTTGCCAACTCCTGTCCCGGCCTCAACCACCAGATGATTTCGATTGGCAATCGCGTCGGCAACGGCCAGCGCCATGTCCAATTGCTGCTGGCGAAATTCGTAATTCGCCAAACGAGCGGCAATCCGGCCTTGCGGCCCCAGAATCTGTTCAACAGTGATCACGTATTTTCAGTTCCCCTCTTCAGAATCTGAAATGTTGGGGAATCAATTCGCCAATCTTCCACCGCAGAATCTCGTCCCACTGGTTGGCGTTGACGCCGATGACGGCGATTTCGGCACCGAATTCGACGATGAATTGGCGGCAGGCCCCGCAGGGGGATGCCATCGGACTGGCGGCAACGACGATCGTTTCGATGTTACGCTCACCCGCCGCGATCATCTGACCAATTGCATTTCGCTCAGCACAAATGGAGAGT
>JBGSXT010000376.1:0-4285 GCA_041751295.1 Mariniblastus sp. | reverse complement strand
GCGAAAACCATTCCCAGCATGAATAATGCGTAGGCTATGTAAAATCGCACAAAACCCGCTTCGCGGTGAAGATAACGGGACGTAAACGCTCCAATGGTTCCACACAACAGGTACGTGAGGATGACAAATGGGACGCTTAACCGGTCAAATACAAACTTCAAATTGAAATGGAAATGTTGTTCAGGCAAATCGATCCAGTTGCCCAATTCGATCGGCACATATCGATCACCACTGAGTAGCATCGCGGCCAGAATTGCGACCGACGAACCCAGGCCAACTACCACCGCGATATGGATGAATCGTGTAATGGCCTGTTCCGAAAGTCCGTAGCCGACAAGCGCCGGCATTCCCAATACGGCCAAAAGCAGCAAAGGACTGGCGACGGTGACGATCCCAAACAGGGAGTAGAAAGTATCCAAATCCATGTCAGACCACGAACTCCGGACCGATACTGGCGAATTTCAAGTGGTCGCGCCAGCCTCGATACCAATCGACCGAACTGGCAGCGGATGGCAGTTCGGTCGACTCCGTCCGATAGGGGATGAACCGGCCATTTCGGTACAACTGCAAGTCGGATTTTTCAAAATCAAAAACTGCCAGTTGAACCCAGTTCCCGTTACAGAGTTTTGCAATGGCTTCATTCCGGGAAATGATCTGAGCCATGGCCTCGGCGGTCGTTTCGATGACAAACAGCAGCCGAACCGGTTCATGAATCTCCACCATCTGCCATGGCAAGCCGGGCCGCAAATCACTCCCCGCTCCATTCATCACACCAACCAGTGAAGTAATGTTGTGCGGCAGTTTCGTCCCACAGCCGTAACCGACCGGATCAACAAACGAAAAGTAGTATTCCAGGTTGATGCCGGCGCAGACGGGAATCACCGCCTGCAGGATTCGTTCGAGAATTTGGAATTCCCCGTTATCCTGTTGCGGGTCATAGGACTGCAGAAAAGCGCGGCGATCCAAAAACAGTCCACGGTTCCAAGCCCGCTTTCCAACAAAACAGAGTGCGTTGGTGGCGTGGCCATATTCGGGTCGAACCTGTGACAGATCTTCCGCCCGGCCCTCGACATGTTTCAGAGCATCTCCAAAAGTCAAATCCAAAGGTGCGGACTCGAAGCGCCGACAACGTTCATGGGCATCCCGTTTTCGGGCTGCATTAACAACATCCACTGCACTCTCAAACTCGATCTGATGCGTCGACGGGATCCGGTCGAGGTCATACCAGGTCACGCTGTCGTCGCAGGTGTTGTGGTACAGGCCAACAAAAACGGTTTCGAGCGGAATCGGTAGTCCGTTTTCCGCAACCCGTTTTCTGACACGCGGATCATTTGCCATTTGGGCAAACGCCCGCGCATTGGGTCCTCCCCGTCCCCCGGCACAGGCACCGCAGTCATGCGCGGATTCGTGTGGATTATTCAGACTGGCCGAGCCGTGACCGCAAATGAGAAACAATCGGGCGAAGTTGGCTGTCACGCCAATGTCCCGCAGCAATCGTTCTACGATGGTTGCCATTTCGTCGACCGTAAATCCAAGTTGTTCCCGGCTTGGGCCAGGCAGGTATTGCGGATCACGCTCGAGTTGCAGTCGTGTCACCGACGGTGGTTTAACAAAACCGCCCATCAACCGGCGGAGCTGTGCCGTCGTTCGCGGAAACAGGATCCGGGTGACCAACGGAAATGTCGCCAGCGATCCAAGCAAAGCGGTCCCCAACCAGCCTCCGGCAAAAGTTCGGCTGCCAATATGAACGCGATGGGTAACCGTGCCAATTGTCCGCCGGGCGCGTTTCCGTTTGGATTCATGTTCCTTGAACGAGTAGACAACTTCTTCCGTGACGTAATGGTCCGGTTTGATGACGACTGGACAGAGTGGCGTAAAATGGGCATCGGCAGCGCCGCGATAGTACATGGGGATGGAAAAAAAACCCGCCGCACCAAACGTTTCGCAACTTGGACAAACCTCTTCGAGGTGCCGGCGAAACGATTCCTCCCGCTCGTCAATGCAGCAAACCATTTGAAAATCAGTTCGGGTCTGGTTGCGATTTTTTCGCAGTTTGCGGTTCCGCAGGGAGTGGAGACGCACGGCGTCAAGAGTTTCATTTCGAAATTTTTGTTCATAGGCGAGGTGGTAAATTTGTCGTCGTTCGACTCCCGAAAACTGATTTACTTCGGAAAAAATCCGTTGCCATTCGTCCGGATGAAGTCGCGACAGGCTTTTGGGCCTCCATCCCAGTAGTTGGGCAAGTTCAAAAATGCGAAAAGCATTGCGCTGCTGACGCGTCGCAGTGGATGAAGCAAGGCGGGCAAACTCGCCGTCTGCCCATTCAGAAAGGTTCGCCAATTTGCCTTTGAATGACGTGGCCGATTTCGTGAGATGGGCCGCTGCAATACGATCGAGTATCAACCGAACCGCCAGGAATTCGATCAGGGTTCCGTCCGGCATCGCATGTCTCGCGCGATCGCCTCGCGCTTCCAATTGCCACAACATGCCAGCGAATCCGCGAAGTGCCAGCAGAGTTGCGTTGATGAACGACTCCATTGCATCCGGCGCGACGCCGAGTTCCGAAAGGGACTGACTGATCGAAGCCAGAGGTCCGATGTTTTGTGCGACCTGTTTTTGCAACTCCGCCGCCAGCCCCCGTCGCCACGGTTCGGCAATTCCATGACTTCTGCCATGCAATGCAACGAATGCCTGGAAGAAACCCTGGACACGATCGGGCAGCCCCCAATGGCTGAAACCCTGATCCAGAAATGCAGCGCAAAATGGAATCAGAATTCCGTGCACGTTTTCGTCGGTATCTTCGCATGTCAGTTCCAGCAGCCAATCGCGATGCCGCACGTGTCTTGGTTCTGAATCGATACTCGCGATTTCGCCGACCTGACGGGCTCCATATTCGCACGTCTTCCACAGAAAATGCAGGAAAAACGACTCCCACTTTTCGTCTGACCAATTCTCAATGCCTTTGCTGCCAAACAAATCGAACAGGGGTTCAAGCTGTTGAACGAGGTTGATTGGAATTTTTGCGGATGTTTCTCCCGCCGGGCCGAATTTGACTTCCATGTTGGAAACATTTCGCAAGTCGCGCATCACCCACTGTTTCGTTTCAGCCAACAACTGCTTTTTGGTTTCGACTGAGGCATCGTCGCGAAAGTGGTTGAGTGCGTTCGTGTCGCCAATCACCCACCGTAAATCGATCGAGGGGCCATCATGGAACGAGTGATTCAAAATGGCGCGGTATAAACTGAATCGGGTTCCGAGAAACCCCAACAGATCGTCCGCGCGATCGCCTAGCAGTTCCATCAACACCGCTTCGATATCTGATTCGCGAATCCGACCGGTGGTCAGCATTTCCCGATACTGCTTTTCGGGCAGGTAGGGATGGCAGCCAAATAGTCTGGCTCCCTTCCGAACGGCAGAGTCAAATTCAAGATCCTCAAACGCGTGCAATGTGTTGTGGTGGACAAACGCGGTGATGGGACCTTGGGCCGGCAACAGATGCGACGCATGTTCAATCGCCTGGCGGATCGCCTCAGGCTGGATCGTTGCACGCCGGCGGGCGGTAACGTGGCGCTCATAGGTCGCTGATGAATTCATGTTGGGAAGACTGTCTTGAGGGGTCACGTCCAAGCTAATTTGGTGCCGATCCCCAAAGCGGTCTGACCGTCGCCGGTTTTCCACTGGTCTGACGGTTTTGCGATCGGCTGTTCGTGTCAACTCTAGCAACTGTGGCGAAAACCCGAAGAACGGAGTTTGCTGACAATTTCGAAAGGTCGCCAGCAGGCAGCTTTATAGTGCCACAGATCAACTCTATGATTTCAACATGAATGGCAAATAATGCGTGAAGTCCGCCCATGAATATCCTGGTCATCGAAGACGATCGAACCATTGGCAGATCGCTTGTCCAGGGGTTTCGAGAAGCCGGCCATGATTGTTTTTGGGCGATCAACGGCAACACCGGTTTGCAAAAGGCTCAATCGCAACAGGCAGATGTCATTATTCTGGATTTGATGTTGCCCGAACTTTCAGGCTTGGACCTGTTGAGTTTACTGCGTGACGGAGGAATCAAGACCCCGGTGATCATTTTGACTTCCAAAGGGGCAGTGCAGGAAAAGGTCGAAGGTCTGCAATCGGGCGCTGACGACTATTTGGTAAAACCATTTGCATTTGCCGAACTCAGAGCGCGGGTCGAGGCCGTTTGCCGGCGGGCCACGCAACGCCCTGCACCCGAAATAGGTTCCGGCGAATTGAGGCTCGATCTTTCGAATCATCGGGCCTACCTGCTGGA
>JBGSXT010000375.1:0-3297 GCA_041751295.1 Mariniblastus sp. | reverse complement strand
CGCGACGGATCGGGCACGCGGGAAGTTCTGTTCCTGACACTGGCGGAAGAATTACAAGGCCGACTGAATGAGTTGACTTGCACACCAAAACAACGCTCCATTCTGGTTGCATTGGAATCCGGCGGAACCGACTGGACAGCCCGAGAGCTTGCCGAAACGGTGGGCTGTACGACTGGCCCTATCGACAATCTGCGCAAAAAAGGTTGGATTGTCGCATCGACCCGTCGGATTCGATCGCCTGGCCAGGCGATTCCGGGAGAACGGAGGGAAGGCAACCTCGAGTTGAACGCCGATCAGGAGCAGGCGTTGCAAGCGATTCTGGATACGCTCGATACCGATCAATTCCGCTGTTTCCTGATGCATGGAATCACCGGCAGTGGCAAGACGGAGGTCTACATTCGGGCCATCCAGAGGGTTGTCGAATTTGGCCGTCAGGCTATCGTGCTGGTACCGGAAATCAGTCTGACACCGCAGACACGCCAGCGTTTTCGCGCCCGTTTCGATCGTGTGGCGGTGCTGCACTCGCATCTGACAGCCGCGCAGCGTGCTTGGCACTGGAACGAAATCGCCAGAGGCAACGTGCAAGTGATTATTGGTGCCCGCAGCGCCGTGTTTGCACCGACACCCAACTTGGGCCTGATCGTGATCGACGAAGAACACGACGGATCGTTCAAACAGGACAAGGCACCTCGATATCACGCCCGCGAAGTGGCCTTGCAGCGCGCCCGTTTTCAATCGGTGCCGCTCGTATTGGGTTCTGCAACACCGGCGCTCGAAAGCTGGCACAAGGCCAACAGTGGTGATTATCAGTTGTTGAACCTGCCGCGGCGGGTGCTTGATCGTCCTCTGCCCAATGTCGCCACGATTGATCTGCGCGCCGATGATGACGGCAGAAAACGGGGAGGTGCGATCAGTCAGAAATTGCGGCAGGAAATCCGGACGGCGGTTGACGATGGCGGGCAGGTCATTCTGCTACTGAATCGACGTGGCTACTCGACCCGCATCCAATGCCCGGCCTGCGGGAATGTCGAACACTGTCCCGATTGCAGTATTCCGCTAACCCATCATCAGGAGGGCAACCGGGCGATGTGTCATTACTGTGATTTCGCCATGCCAGCGCCCGACAAGTGTCCGGAATGCAATTTTACAGCCATCCGATTCTCAGGAATCGGCACACAAAAACTGCAAATGGAAGTGCGCTCCGTATTTCCAGATTTCGAATGCGAACGGATGGACACTGATACGATGCGTAAACCGGGCAGCCACGAACAGGTATTGTCCCGGTTCCGCAACGGCGAAATCAAAATTCTGCTGGGAACGCAAATGATCGCCAAAGGGCTGGATTTCCCCAACGTGACTTTGGTCGGCGTGATCAATGCCGACACCGCCTTACATTTTCCTGACTTTCGCGCTGCTGAAAAAACATTTGGACTGGTCACCCAGGTTGCTGGCCGCAGCGGGCGAGGAGCCAAAGGGGGACGGGTTTTGGTGCAAACTTTCAGCCCCGATCACCAAGCGATTGTTGCCGCAACGCACCACGACTATCTTCAATTTACGGTTCATGAACTGCCGCAGCGTGAACAGTTCGGTTATCCCCCCTTTGGTTCGCTGGCCAGAATCGTCGTTCGCAGCGAATCGGATGTATTGGCAGCGCAGCTGGCAGCCCAACTTGCCTGTGAAATCAAAAACGGGGCCAGGGAATTGGATAACCCGATCAAGGTGCTGGGACCGGCCAAGGCCACGGTGGAAAAGTTGCGAGGCAAATATCGATATCATATTTTGATCCGCAGCGGGCTGGACCGGGCGATTCAACCCGTAATTGAACGGATTCAAACACGAATCAAACCGGCCGATGATGTCCAATGGATCGTTGATATTGATCCCCAGGACATGATGTAGTTCAGCGATTCGACGCAAAATGATCTGGTTTCGCCCTGTTCGCGGTTCTACAATCTGAAAGTCGACCAATCATCGGCGTTGGGCTTCCAGGTCGTTCAAACAGCAGCGATTTTCGGGGCTGGCACCGAAGCAATCCGAATGCCTGCCCATGTCGTATCGTTCCATCAAACGCGTTTTTGGCGAATCCAATCTGGAACGGAAAATCCTGATACTCTCCTGCATTTGCCTGTTCCTGTTGATCGGAGCCAGTTTTTTCTGGGTCAATCGGATAACCGAGCAATTGATCAAATCGAACACCGTCGATGTCGCCGACAGTCTGTTCAACGCCTATATGCTGGATATCCACTTTGACAACGTTACCCTGCGGGCAGAAATGGACCCGCTGGTCTATCAATCTTTCGAAGAAATTTCCAATTCTTTTTTTGACAACACGTATGAAAAGGAATTATTGGCACTTAACAACGAAATGCCTCGAAATCTGACAAATCCGAAAATTGCGACCGACCCGGGTATTGTCAAAGAGCTGCGCGAGTTGATGCCTCAGGCCGAGGCCCGCCAGCGGGTATTGGCATCGGAAAAAAATCCCGCGACCAGTCCGCCTGGAGAAGTGCCAGTTGCCACTGCCGGAGAAATGGAAGAACCCGGTTCAGCATCGATCTATGAAGGGAATGAGTTTATTTTTCTGAAGCCGATTCAATTCCAACAAACGTGCAACTACTGTCACGATGTGGGTGATAAAACGACACATGCCGAAATGGTTCGACTATTCGAGACTGATCCGATACTGGCGCAGCAGAAACTCGAACGGGATAATGCCAGCGCTCCGATCCTGTTTGCCAAAATCACATTGCCGTATGCGAAGACGCGCGGGGCAATTGCCCGTTCCCGGGCGATATTGATGGCGTTCGCGATTGTGACGGCGTTCATGTCGGTACTTGCGCTGTACATGATCATCCGCTACGTCATTTCCAAACCGTTGCGTCATCTGCGGGACGTTACTGAAGAGGTCGGACAGGGCCGCACAGATGTTCGCTCGACATTGAATACTGGAGACGAGTTCGAAGAGTTGTCGCGGTCACTCAATCGCATGTTGCGCCATCTGTTGGATACCCAGATTGCGCTCAGTTCAGCCAACGCAGATCTCGACAATAAAGTCGACGAGCAGGCTCAGTTGAATCTGCATCTGTACGAAATGAACCGGATCAAAAGCGATTTTTTGGCGACTATGAGTCACGAACTTCGAACTCCGCTGAACAGTATCATCGGATTTTCGGAAGTGCTTGAAGATGTCGACGCGCTCAATGACAAACAGAAAAGATATGTTACTAACATCCGAAAATCAGGCGGGTTGCTGTTGGAACTGATCAACGACATCCTTGATTTGGCCAAATTGGAAGC
>JBGSXT010000374.1:0-2000 GCA_041751295.1 Mariniblastus sp. | reverse complement strand
CCGAAAACATCTGGCGCGCGAAATTTGTGCTTCCCACCATAGGGGCTGGTCCGGATTGGATTGTTGCAGCACTTCGTCCAACCGGCTCAGGACCTGGTTGATCGCATCCATTTTATTCAACGAATCAGTGGCGTCATACATTTCTGCTTTGGCCAGATTCACAACCGCCATCTGGTAGCGAACATTGTTTTTTAAGTTGATCAATTGGTCAGGACTCAAACCATCCGCTGTGGGTGTCTGATTGCGGATCAGCGGTAACACCTGGTCAATCTTCGATTCGACCTGCCGAAATGCCTCAGACGCGAGTCGAAACTGTTGCAGCGCGGATTCCTTTTCTGTTGCCGGAGCGATTTCGGCGGCGAGTTCCTGCCGGATCAGACTGCCATGGGTCAAGTGGGTCAGCGCCACCTGAACTTCGATCAGGAGTCTTCGTGGATGTTCAGGATCGCCGTTCAGAAAATCGGTGGCCAGTTGCAGCGCCTCGTTCCAGGCATTTTTTCGATCGTCGCCCGTTGCAGAAATCGCTTCTGCCGATTTGGATCGCATCCATTCCAGCAAAATCGTGCTTCGTTCAATGCGGTCGATAGCCTCCGACGCCAACTGCTCCGACGCATACAACGGGACAAGATTGAACAATCTCCGTTCTTTCAACCCACGAATCAGCTGCACCGCTTCCTGAACTGCCGGGCTGTCTTCAATCTGCTGGAATGCATGAACAGTTGAACCAGCGTTTACCAGGAACCATACGACCACCATCCACAACCATTTGCATCCAGTCGACTTTTCTCCAAGCCCTGCAATCTGGACTCTTAACTCTCGACTCTCCCCTCTTCTCTCTCGACTCTCCATTAGCCCGCATCCCGATTGATGGCGAATGAAACCTTGGAAAACCCTGACAATTTGCAAATATCATAGGCCTCAATCACAAATCCGAGCGGAACTTCGACGTCGGGATGCAGGATCACTGGCGCGTTCGATTTTATTTCGGAAATAGCTGTCAGCTGATCACGAAGCTGGGCAATGGAGGTCACGGGCAGCTCGTTCAGTGTCCAATTCGGATTCGCACCATCCCAGCCAATCCGAACGACAACACTGTCAAAATCCGCATCCGGCGGTGGATCGGTGATGTCAGCAGGTTCGGTTCCCATTTGCGAGGACAGTTCGCTGGGAAGGATCTGCTCGATAATCTGGAAACTGGCGGTCCAGACAAAAAACACCAGCAGCAGAAACACGACGTCGATCATCGGCGTCATCGCGGCATCCAGGTCAGTACCGCTGGAACGGAAATGGACTAGTGGGCTGTATCGTTTCATTGAACGTCTTCCCGGTAAACGGCGTACGTGACGTTCCAGATTCCTGCCGAAGTACACGCCAGCATGATCGGTTCGACGGACGACCAGCTTGCCAGCCGACTGCCGCGAATTCGAACTTCGATCGTCTGATTTCCTCCGGCTTCGACGGCCTCCTTGAATAGCGGTGTCAGTTCGTTTTCCGCGACGCTCCTTCCCTGAACCCAGATGCTCCCATCCGGCTTGACATTGACCGTCACGCGCGGAATATCCTGTTGCGTGTCATCGTCGCCCGATTGGGCAACAGGCAACTGCAGTTCCACTTGGCTTTCCTGTTTGGCCAGGTGGCTGGAGACCAGAAAAAAGATGATCAACAGAAACACGACATCGATCATCGGAGTCATGTTGAAGCCGTAGCGACGAGCCGGACTGTATTGCGGCGCCCGCATCAGTTCTTTTTCGCTTTCCGGCGGAGAGGAGTAAATACATGTTGGGCGGTGTAGGCAGCTTCGGCAACAAACTGGTCAATTCGATTTCGGAAAATGGCAAATGCTCCAATCGATGGAATCGCGACGATCAATCCGCCGACAGTTGTGACCAACGCCTGATAGATGCCTTGTGCCAATTGCGGTGCGCTGGCGAGTCCTTGCGTGGCCGAAACCTGTTGAAAAGCAACAATCATGCCGACCACGGTACCAAGCAGGCCAACCA
>JBGSXT010000373.1:0-3070 GCA_041751295.1 Mariniblastus sp. | reverse complement strand
GGGCATGTGCGAACACTCCATCTATCAAAACCCGCCGCGTTCGGCTGCTCCATTGGCGGCATCCGTGGCGGAGCCATCATCGTTCAGCTGATCGGCATCTCCTGTCGTTTCCGCATCGTCGGCCGATTCGCTGCCTCCAATATCAACTCCAGCTGTGGGCGGGTTGTCGATGCTCGCATCCCAGCCATTTGGATATTTACTTTCGACCCGCTTGACCAGGTTGTTTAAGTCCCGCTCGATTTCCTTTCGATATTCGTCTTCGGAAAACACGGATGTAAACCGTTTCAATCCATTGGCTCGTACGATCAGCCGATATTCAACTTCGGTTTTTTTGTTGATTTCCTTCAGTTTGAAAATCGACGTCAGCAACCTCTGGTGACTGTTGTATTTAATCGAAATGATCTCGTTTTCGGCGTATCGAATCACGAGTCCGATGGTTTCTATTGGATCGCCGTCGGATTCCTGAACGGTTCGCACCTCAGACCCTTCTTCGATCGGCGATTCGCCGATCAATTCCTGTTCTACAAATCCCTGCATCCAGTCTTTTTTCAGATCTGAATCGACCAAGTAGGGAAAGATCTGGCTGGCCCGCGCATTGATCTCTACACTTGTATCGTATTCCTTTTTTTTGCCCCCAATGAACCAGATGCTGGCGGCTGCCAAAACCAGTCCAATACTCAACAACATGATGAATTTGGCAAGATTGCTCATGATCGGTTTTCGGAGGTGGTCAGTAAAAGCGGTACGAAAACCGTTATCGTAATCGAATCACCGTCAAATTCAACTCGCTAACCCATGGCAAACTTTGTTCAGATTGCGTTCAGGATTGTCGATGCGCGAGTATCTGTCCAATCGGCTGCTGGCCAAATCCACGGGAAATCGCCGCCAGTAACTGCGGCTTCGTCAGCCGCCCGATCACCCGGCCTGATTCGACAACGCTGCAATACTCCGCATGCATGTTGGCCAGCCAGGCCGCGACAGCGTTGCCAGATAGCGTGGACGGGACGCTGATCTCCGACTGACCAAAGTGGTTTTGATGGAATCCTGAATCGGACGAAAATCCAATTGGAAATGGTTGACCGGGCGTATCTTGCGAACGGCCTCGATCAACGACTTGCGTTTTCTCGGACTGACCGGCGACGTAAACGAAACCGGCAAGCAGGATCAACATGAAGTTGCCGCTGAACAATCCGTACAGTGCCAAAGCAATGGCGCAGTATTTTCCAACAGCGGCTGCGATTATGGTCGCTCGGACATATTCCAGAAACATGGCGAGGATGCTCCGCAGAACGCGTCCGCCGTCCATCGGAAATGCAGGGATCATGTTGAAGACCACCAGCGCCAGATTGACAATCGCCAATTGCATCAGAAACCCGGTCACAAAACTGCTGAGCGCAAGTAGAGAAAAATTCAGTCCGATGAACAAGGCAACAGCGATCACGACATTGACCAGCGGGCCTGCGACAGCGATCCAAAGTTCCTGAAACGGATTGCGAGGCATTCGTTCCAGCGATGCGACACCGCCGATCGGCAGCAGCAGGATGTCTCGGGTACCAATTCCGAATTGCCGCGCCGCCAAGGCGTGACCCAGTTCGTGCAACATAACACAGCAAAAAATCGCCAATACCAAAACGACCGATGTTGCCGCTGCAAAGGTTCCCTGACCTTCCAACATCGACGAAAAATAAATCCAGATCGGCAGCAGCAAAAATGTCCAGTGCAACCGAACTTTGATTCCGCTGATCGTTCCCAAATTCCAGGCGTTTCTAAACATGCTTGATGGATACCTTCAAAAATTGCGTGGTCATTTTGTTGCCGACAGGCTGTCATTCGCCTCTCGGTCCGATTGCTTGCGATCCGTTATTCAAAACCGGACAGAATCAGGTTTTTTTTCTGATCTCACTGCATTTGTCGTACCAAAATAGCAAAATCGGGGCGGAAACGAACGGTTGATCACCCGCAAGTGGTGTGCGCAGCAATTTATCCAAGTTGGATGAAAGGTTGGTTTGATAAGGTTCGTGTAAATTAAAGATACTGGAGTCCAATCCTAACCGGGGTCAAACCCACGTTGTAATCGGCACATGTTGCAAATCGCCACGCGACGATGACTTTTTGAAATTGTTGAAACCGAACGGAACCCCCAATGCCGCCACAGGAAACACGAGTCAGTTTGATTCTGCGGGTGGCCAATGAACAGGATGTTCTGGCTTGGCAGCAGTTTGTCGAAATCTATCAGCCGCTGGTTTTTCGTATCGCACGGTCGCAGGGTTTACAAGAGGCCGACGCACATGATTTGGTCCAAGAGGTCATGACGCGAGTCGCCCGATCGATTTCGAACTGGGATCCGGACGCCCGCCGGGGAACGTTTCGCGGCTGGATCAGCACGATTGCCCGCAATCTGATTATCGATTTCCTGCGTCACCGCAATCGTTTGCCAAAAACAGGCGATCACTCGGAAATCCGGAAACGGATCGAACAGACGCCTGACCATTCGGCGGAATCTTCGCAATTTGATTTGGAGTATGAGAAACAGGTCTTTGCGTGGGCGGCAGCGCAAGTTCGGGATCAGGTCAAAGAAAAGACTTGGCAAGCATTTTGGCGGTCATCCGTCGAACACCAACCAGTGGACGTCGTCGCTGCTGGGCTGGGCATGACGCCAGGAGCCGTCTACATCGCTCGTTGTCGGGTAATGTCGAGGTTGAAGGATGTCGTTCAAACCCAGAGCGCATTTCGCGAGTAAATCATGGCACAAATATCCCACTGCAAACCTGAACATCTGCGCGAGGCTGTCAACGGCACATTGGCTGAACAGTCAATGCGCGATTTGGAACAACACCTGAGTTCATGCAAAGCTTGCCAAAACAGCCTGGATTCGATTGCAGCCGATGAAAATGAATGGGAGAAAGTCAGCGACTATTTTTCCTTAGATGAGCTGTGGGCCGAACCGTATCGGTGTCAGGCAACAGTCGACATTCAGTTGAACCGCGGGCAGGACGCGCCCTGCCCGATCGAGTCGGAGCCGGGTCCTCAATCAGGCAGCGACCATTCTGAAACTCTCCAGCCGGCGTCG
>JBGSXT010000372.1:0-2232 GCA_041751295.1 Mariniblastus sp. | reverse complement strand
GAAGAGGAGGAGAAGGCAGAACGAGAAAAGAAAAGAACAAACGCAAAGGCGAAACTGCGAGAAAGTAGTATCTCGTTCGGGGCAGGAGGGCAGAACATCGTCAAATACTTGCTGTGGGAAGAGCAAGAGAAAGTTTGCGTCTACTCTGGAAAGGCGATTTCCTTTGCCAAGCTCTTCACCGATGACATTGAGATAGATCATATTCTGCCCCGTTCGCAATCTCTCGACGACTCCCCAATGAACATGGTTGTTTGTCTGGGGTCGGAGAACCACGGATCCACTGGGAAGGGGCAGCGAACGCCGCGTGGATGGTTAGAGCATTCAAATCCAGCCAAGTACGACGGTGTTTGCCAACGCGCTAAAAAATTGCCGTACCCCAAATACACGCGGTTCTTGCGTAAAGAAGCAAAGTTAGACGATTTCATAGAACGACAATTAAATGACAATCGCTACATAGCAAAGGCGACTGTTGAATATCTGAAGTGCCTTTTCAACATCGAAGCCAATAAACGAGGGGCAGTATTAGGACTAAAGGGCCAACTGACCGCGACGCTGCGGCGGCAATGGGGACTGGAGTCCATTCTCGCTGAGTTACCCGACAGTCCGGCATGGCAAGAGGCAAAAGCGGGTAAGTTGCGTCCGGGTCAAAAAAACCGCGCAGACCATCGGCATCACGCCATAGATGCCGTAGTCATTGCTATGACAAATCGCTCTCGCCTTCAGCAGCTAGCCAACGGCTTCACAGTTGGGGAGTTTATCGACAAAGCAACCGGAGACTCTGAGTACAAAACCTTTTATCAGGGTCCCGGCGTCGATTCACCCTGGATGAATTTTCGCGACGAGGTCGCGACCAAGCTTAAACAGCTCAATGCTCCGGAACGTGGTGTATCCCACCGTGTAGAAAGAAGCATTCACGGTGCGCTTCACGCCGATTCCTTCTACTGGCCCACCGGAGTGAAAGGAGAATTCGTCAAGCGTAAATCGCTCGCAGACCTATCACCGAATGAAATCGATAAAATCCGTGATGACGGGATCAAGCGTCTGGTCGTTCAGCGATTGAAAGACGCTGGCGTTGCATTTGGCCGGGGCAAGAAGCTCGACAAACAACAAGAGAATCTGATGAAGGCAACGCTCTCAGGAATTGCGATGAAGTCCGGCGTTCCTGTGAAAAAAGTTCGGCTGCTTATTTCGGAAAAAACGATTCGTCCAATTCGAAATGACAAAGGCGAAACGGCGTATGTGAAGCCCGATTCAACGCATCACTTATGCCTATTTCGATGGCAAGAAAAGGGCAAAGATAAATGCGACGCAGTATTCGTTACCATGCTTGATGCTGCGGAGCGACTTAACCGGCAAAAACAAGCTCTAGCCCAATTGTGCAAAGAATGGCAGAACTCCGGCCTGGAGAATTCGGAAATTCGCAAACGCAAAGGTGCTGCAATGCGCGACATCGCCAATCGATTTCCGATCATCCAACGTGACGTCACTAAGCTTGACGAGGACGACCGCAAGCGAATTCCGTCCAGCGCTCAATTCTTGATGTCGCTTTCCAGCCGAGAGTTGGTGTTACTCGAAATTGACGGGAAGGATTGGCTTTACAGCTACAACACCGCGGCATCGACCACGAAGCAAATGACTTTCTATCCCCATAATGCGGCGAAACACGACGGAAAGCTCTTTGGAAAACTGACTAAGTATCCGAAAAGTCTCCTGGAATTGAATCCTCGTAAGGTGACGGTCGATCCCTTGGGGCGAATCCGCTGGGCTCACGATTAATTTTCCCTATTTTGGATAGTAGATTCCGAATTACGATCAACTAGACTGAAACGTTGCCAGGATGCGTCGGCGTCGCACCACGGAGGGTTTTGCCAGCCCTCACTCGTGTGCCGAGGCTCGGTCGGTGATCAAGCGCACGCTCGAAATTTCGCGGGAGGCGGCTCATCTTTCGGTGCGCAATCGGCAGCTTCTGTTGAAGCGCGAGGGGCAGGTCGTCGGCAGCATTCCCTGCGAAGACATTGGGGTCGTCCTGGTCGATCATCCGCAGACGACCTACACCCATGCGGCGCTGGCGACGCTCGCCGCCTGCGACGCGGCCGTGGTGATCTGCGGCGACGATCATCTTCCTTCGGCCATTCTGCTGCCGCTATCGGATCATTCGCAGGTGGTGTGGCGGCTGAATCAGCAGCTTGCCGTCGGCGTGCCGTTGGCTAAGCGGTTGTGGCAGCAGATAGT
>JBGSXT010000371.1:0-3087 GCA_041751295.1 Mariniblastus sp. | reverse complement strand
GCCGATCTTTTTCCGATAAAGTCGCCGCAAATACTCGCAATCTCTCCTCGACCACCATTTGGGTCTGACCCTATGCCCCCTCAAATCACCCCACTATCGTGATCCCTAAACCGCTTACAGGTAATCCCGGACGCGGCGGGAAATGGCCAGGCCCAGTGCGTTGCGGACGCTTTCGATCGTGACGCGGTCAAAGACTTGTTGAAAGAATCCGGTGACGATCAATCGAATCGCTTCGATTCGGGTGAAGCCACGGGACTGGGCATAAAAAACCAATTCGTCATCGACACGTCCGCTCGTGCTGCCATGCGTGCAGCGCACATCATCGGCTTCGATTTCGAGTCCGGGAATCGAGTCGGCCCGGGCGGTTGAGGACAACAGCAGGTTGTCGTTGCGCTGGTAGCCATCGGTTTTCTGGGCGATTTTGTCAACTTTGATCATGCCTCGCCAAACCGTGCGTGACTTGTCCTGCAACGCGGCTTTGTACAGGAAGTCGCTGACACAATGCGGCGCCCGATGGTGTTGCAGGGTGTGATAGGACAGGTGCTGCCGGTTTTCCGTGAATAAGACACCGTTGACCTGGGAATTGGCTCCCGCACCGACCAGTTCCACGTGTTGATTGATTTTGGAAAGTCGTGAGCCGAGCGCTCCCGAGGTCCATTGAAGCGACGCATCCTTGCCAACAATCGCGTTTTGGTGGCCAAAATTCCAAACGCCCTGTCCCCAATCTTGCAAATTGACATAGCGCAGATTCGCACCGTTTCCGACAATCAGCTCGATCCCGCCGCAGTGCATTCCACCTGCATCCAAATTCGAACTCATGCATTCCGCCAAGACGGTCGCTTCTGCGCCGTCTTCCAAGATAACAAGTGTGTGGCCAAGATCGATTCCGCCATCGGACATCGCGGACAGTGCATGCAACGGCTTTTCGATGACGACGCCACGTGGCACATACAGGATCGTACCGGACGACCAGAAAGCGGTGTGCAGCGCCGAGAATCGATCAAAGTGGGGATCGAAGGCTCGATGAAACCAAGGCTTAAGCAAATCGCCGTGTTGCGACAACATCCGGCGGGCGTTTCCAAATATCACACCTTTGGAAGTCCATTCCGGATCCAATTCACTTTCCAACGAAACTCCGTCCACTGATTTCGTGTGCCCGGCCAGATCGACTCCGGCATTCAGGACGGCACCGCCCAGGTCGACAGCAGGAAACGGGTCGCCCAATTCCTGCAGCATTGAGAATTTGTCCAGCTTGAAAAGCCGGATGTCGGTCCGCATCCATTCCTCGTCCCGGTTGTTGGGCCAACGCAGTTCTTCAAAACGCTGCCAGGCTGATCGACGAATGGCACTCAGCCAATCGGGCTCGTCACTGGAATCAAGAAAGGACTGAAACCCCGCCGCATTGAACGGGATTTGGGTAGTACCTGCTACAGTCATCATTGGTTAACCAACCGACCCTTCCATTTGCAGCTGGATCAGCCGATTCATTTCGACGGCGTATTCCATCGGCAATTCCTTGATCAGCGGCTCGATAAAACCGTTGACGATCATGGTGCTGGCTTCGGTTTCGCTCAGCCCCCGGCTCATCAGGTAGAACAATTGCTCTTCGCCGATCCGCGAAACGCTGGCTTCGTGGCCGACCGAAACATCCTGTTCCAGAATCTCGATGTAGGGATAGGTGTCGCTGCGACTCTCGGGGTCTAGAATCAACGCATCGCAAACAACGCTGCATTTCGAATTAAAGGCGCCCTTTTCGACACGAGCCAAGCCACGATAGCTGCTACGGCCGCCGTTTTTGGAAATCGATTTAGAAATGATCGTGCCGGTGGTATTGGGGGCGCAATGAACCAGTTTGGCACCGGCGTCCTGATGTTGGCCAGCACTTGAAAACGCGATCGATAGAATTTCGCCGCGAGCGCCCGGTTCCATCATGTAAACCGCCGGGTACTTCATCGTCAATTTGCTGCCCAGATTGCCGTCGACCCATTCCATGACGGCGTCCTGGTAGGCAAACGCCCTTTTTGTAACGAGGTTGTAAATGTTGTTGGCCCAGTTCTGGATCGTCGTGTAGCGGCATCGGGCGTTCTTTTTCACGATCACCTCGACGACCGCCGAGTGCAGAGATTCACTCGTGTACATCGGTGCCGTACAGCCTTCTACATAATGCACTTGAGCTCCTTCGTCGACGATGATCAGGGTCCGTTCGAATTGGCCCATGTTCTCGGCATTGATGCGGAAATAGGCCTGCAACGGAAAATCGATCTTCACCCCCTTGGGGACGTAGATGAATGATCCGCCGGACCAGACCGCCGAATTCAAAGCGGCGAACTTGTTGTCGGTTGAAGGAATAATGGTTCCGAAATACTCTCGCAACAGTTCGGAATGCTCTCGAACCGCAGTATCGGTATCGGTGAAGATCACACCCTTTTCGGACAGATCGGCTTTCAGCGAGCCGTAGATGACTTCGCTTTCGAATTGGGCTTTGACGCCGGCGAGGTACTTGCGCTCGGCTTGCGGAATACCCAATTTCTCAAACGTCTCCTTGATCTCCTCGGGGACGTCATCCCAGGACTTGCCCTGCTCGTTAGTCGGTTTCAGATAGTAGAAAATATCCTGGAAATCGAGGGCGATATCCCCACCCCATTGAGGCGTCGGCTTCGACTCGAAAATTTCGAGTGCGTTGAGCCTGAACCTGCGCATCCAGTCGGGTTCGTTCTTGATATCCGAAATCTGATTGACGATTTCAGCATCGACCCCCTTGCGGGCTTTGAAGACCGCTGTGGTTTTGGTTTTGAAATCGAATTTGTTGATTTCAGTCGATTTGAGCGTCTGTGATTCGGTGAGCATGTTTTGATTGCGGAGTGCGGAATGCGGAATGCGGAATTGAGTTCACATTATCGCGGTTTCGCAGTGGTCCGACCTTTCGTTGTTGTGATGATTTTTGAATGCGGAATGCGGAATGCGGAATTTGAGTTCACATTATCGCGGTTTCGCAGTGGTTCGTCTTTTTTTTGTGGTGTTGATGCTGGATACGGTTATTCGAATGAGTTCATCGGTTTCGGTCAAAAGTTCTGTCATCTTTGGTTT
>JBGSXT010000370.1:0-5230 GCA_041751295.1 Mariniblastus sp. | reverse complement strand
CGACTGAATCCGCAATCCGGATCAAGGCACCCACCGGGACAAAATTGTCCTGCAAGAGTTGGCTTACCGAAGCTCCGTTGCGGATGCTGATGAATAATCTCGATCCGGAAGTTGCCGAACGGCCGGAAGACCTGGTGGTTTACGGTGGCATCGGGCGTGCGGCTCGCAATTGGGAATGTTATCACGCAATTGTCGAAACGCTAAAACGACTCGAAGACGACGAAACGCTGTTGGTGCAATCGGGCAAACCGGTGGGAGTCTTCCGCACTCACGCCGATGCGCCTCGTGTGCTGATCGCCAACAGCAATCTCGTTCCGCATTGGGCAAATTGGGCGCACTTTCACGAACTCGATCAGCTTGGTTTGATGATGTACGGGCAAATGACTGCCGGTTCGTGGATTTACATTGGCAGCCAAGGCATCGTTCAAGGAACCTACGAAACATTTGTCTCGATGGGCAAGGTTCATTTCGATGGCGATTTGCGAGGCCGCTGGATTTTGACGGCTGGTTTGGGAGGTATGGGGGGAGCCCAGCCGCTGGCTGCGACAATGGCTGGCGCGTCGATGTTAGCGATTGAGTGCGATCCGACGCGAATCGAGAAACGTTTGGAAACAGGTTATTTGGATGCTCGTGCGGAAACGCTTGACGAAGCCTTGTCAATGCTCGAAGCGGCGAGAAGTGATGGTGTGCCTGTGTCCGTCGGATTGCTCGGGAACGCGGCCGAGTTGTTGCCTGAAATGGTAAATCGGAACGTTCGGCCTGACGCGGTAACGGACCAGACATCTGCGCACGATCCGCTCAATGGTTATCTGCCTGCCGGTTGGACGATGGAACAAGCGGCTGGGTTGCGAGAGTCCGATCCGCAGCAGGTTATTGATGCAGCGCGGAAGTCGATGGCGGTCCATGTGCGGGCAATGTTGAATTTCCAGAAAATGGGAATTCCGGTTTTTGATTACGGCAATAACATTCGCCAGGTCGCCAAAGAAGAAGGGGTTGCCAACGCATTCGATTTTCCTGGATTTGTGCCGGCCTACATTCGGCCATTGTTCTGTCGCGGCATCGGTCCATTTCGCTGGGCTGCGTTGTCAGGCGATCCGAACGACATCTACGCGACCGACGCGAAAGTCAAAGAACTCTGTCCGGACGACACGCACCTGCACCATTGGCTCGATATGGCGAGAGAACGGATTCAGTTCCAGGGATTGCCTGCCAGAATTTGTTGGGTAGGGCTGGGCGACCGACACCGATTGGGGCTGGCATTTAACGAAATGGTTCGCCGCGGCGAGTTGTCTGCTCCGGTCGTGATTGGCCGGGACCATTTGGATTCCGGTTCCGTCGCCAGTCCCAACCGCGAAACCGAGGGGATGCAGGACGGCAGCGACGCCGTCTCCGATTGGCCGCTGCTCAATGCCTTGCTGAATACCGCCAGTGGAGCGACTTGGGTCAGCATCCATCACGGCGGCGGAGTTGGAATGGGGTTCTCCCAACACGCGGGCGTTGTCATTTGTTGCGATGGGACGGTGGACGCTGACCGACGCATCGAACGGGTGCTGTTTAATGATCCGGCGACCGGCGTGATGCGCCATGCGGATGCCGGCTATGAAATTGCGATTGAGTGTGCGAAAGAAAAAGGCCTCGACCTGCCCATGTTGTCACGTTGAAGATTCCGCATGATGCAAATCGAACCAGGCAAACTGACTCATTCACAAATCGAACAGATTTACCGTGGTACCGACCCAATTGAATTGGCCGAATCGTGCTGGCCGGACGTTGATCAATCGCGGCAAGTTGTCGTCCAGCTAATAGAACGGGGCGATTCGGTTTACGGATTGAATACGGGATTCGGACTGCTTGCCAATCAGAAGATTTCAAAACGGGACCTTGCTCAATTGCAAGTCAACCTTGTTCGTTCGCATTGTGCGGGATCGGGGCCGCTGATCGCCGATCGAACTGTTCGTATGATTCTGTTGTTGAAATTGGCCAGTTTGGCACGGGGATTCTCTGGAGTCCGACGCGAAGTGATCGAGATATTGATCGCGTGTTTGAATGCCAATGTGTTGCCCTGTATTCCAGTGAAAGGGAGCGTTGGTGCGAGTGGGGACCTGGCACCGCTGGCCCATCTGACATTGGCTCTGATTGGCGAAGGGGAATTTCGCGTTGACGGTCAATCGCTTCCGGCAGCGGAGGTGCTTGCGCAACAGGGAATTACGCCGTTGCGACTGGACGCGAAAGAAGGTCTTGCGCTCCTGAATGGAACACAAGTTTCTACCGCTCTGGCATTGTCCGCGCTGTACGATGTTCGTCGCACGTTTCGAGCGGCATTGATTGCCGGTGCGTTATCGGTCGATGCGGTCAAAGGGAGCGACACTCCTTTTGATCCGCGAATTCATGCCATTCGGAATCACGATACTCAAATCAGCTGTGCGGCATTGTATCGTGAACTTCTTTCCGGCAGCCAGATTCGTGAATCGCATCGAGGTTGTATGCGGGTGCAAGATCCTTATTCTTTGCGCTGCCAACCTCAAGTCATGGGCGCGTGTCTGGAGTCACTCGAACATGCGGGCAGAGTCCTGTTACGCGAAGCCAATGCCGTATCCGACAATCCACTGGTCTTCGCTGATGACATGTCGATGCTGTCAGGTGGCAACTTTCATGCGGAACCGGTGGCGCTGGTTGCCGATCAAATGGCAGTTGCTATTGCTGAAATCGGCTCGCTGTCGGAACGGCGAATTGCCTTGTTGATCGATCACCATTTGAGCGGCTTGCCGCCGTTCTTGATCAGGGAAGGGGGCTTGAATTCCGGATTCATGATTCCGCAGGTCACCGCTGCGGCGCTCGCCAGCGAGAATAAGCATTTGGCCAACCCGTGCAGCACCGACAGCTTGCCGACCAGCGCCAATCAGGAAGATCATGTCAGCATGGCGACCTACGCTGCGAGGCGTCTCGGTCCCATGATTGAGAATGTGAATACAATTCTCGCGATTGAATTGCTGGCGGCCTGTCAGAGCATCGACTTTCACGCCCCGTTGGCAACCAGTGCCAAACTGCAGATCGCCTACAACGCCGTTCGGGCGGAAGCAGCGTTTTACGAACGTGATCGGACTTTCCATGTCGAAATCGAACGCGTCAGGCAATCGGTGGTTGAGGGGGATGCCTTGTCCAGAATCATCGACGCCCAGCAGATTTTTGAAATGGCTCGGTTATGAACGGGATGGTTGCATGAACTCTCCGGAATTTCATTTCATTATCAGTGCACCCCGTTCAGGCTCGACGTGGTTGACCGCTGCGCTCAACCAACATCCCGAGATTTTTGCCACTGAGCAGCGGCTGTTCGGACAGTTCTGCGAAATGTGGCCCAACAACAACGGAACTTTAGCACCGAGGATCACATTCGATTCGTATGTCCGAGCCTTTTCGGTTCACTATTTTCAGAACCAGTATTTCGAATCGCGGGAGCAGTTCGAGGCCGAATTCATTGCCGATTACGTCCGATTTCTGGCAGAATTCGCCCGCAATAAATCGGGGAAACGAATCCTGATGGACAAAATCACTCCCTATCCCGGCACCGCAAAAACGGTCATCCGGCAGCTGCAGCATTATTTTCCTGACGCCAAAATATTCAAGCTGGTTCGAGACGGCAGGGATGTCGCGACCAGCGGTGTTTTTGATTGGTTGCTGAAAGATGCCCATGGCGTTCCACGGTACCAGGTTTTTGTCGATCAGCGAACGGATGTCGACATGCCCCGTTTCTTTGACGACGCCGCCTTGGAAAAATGGTCGAAGAATTGGCGGGAAACCATCGAGATATTCGAAACACAGAAGCCGTATATGACTGTCCGATTCGAGGACATGTTGACTGACCAACCGGACGTCCTGATGAAGATGTTTTCCGAGCTGCAGGTTGAGTCAACAAACTCAATCGCCCAACAATGTGCTGTTGCGGTTACGTTTGAAAAATCGACAGGACGGTCAAGGGGCGCCGCGATTCCCACTTCAAAACAGCGGTCTGGAACCAGCGGCGATTGGAAAAAATATTTCACCAAACAAGACGGCGAGTTGTTCCATTCATTAGCGGGTCAGCAGCTTATCGACGAAGGGTATGCTGCTAACGCTGATTGGGTGCAGAGACTGCCCGAGCGACTCAGCATCGTTCCGGATCATTTGCAAGACGGAGTTTTCAAGAGTTGAACATTCGGAAAATGGGAAAACGGGCCTATCTGCTCTGTCGTTACGCGAGGGAAAGCAGTCTATACACCAGTTGGATCGATCGCTTGCCGCTGGCGTGTGTTGCTGTCCAGGAAAGTCCAGTCGATTGGCAGGTCCCGGCCGATGCGGCCATCGTCATTACTCACGAGCATTTTCGTTGGGAGGAAATCAGTGCGCTGCGGCGCATTGTTGAGCAGGCCATGGTGCCAACCCTGTTACTTGCCGACGGCGTCTTGGAATATCGCAACACCTGGGCGAATCCAACCATCCCGGACGGTTCGATGTATCAACCACTGCTCGCGCATAAAATCGCCTGTATCGGGCAGGCGTCAGCCCGTCTGATCGAATCGTGGGGCAATCCGGGCAAAACGGAAGTTGTTGGGCTGCCTCGTTTGGATTCCTTGATTGGTCGTGCTGCTGAATTGAAGCACAATAACGACTTCAATATTCTGGTCGCGACGGCAACGAGTCCGGCCTTCAATGAACATCAACGTCGCACAGTCGTGAGTTCTTTGGTATTGCTTAAGGCGGCATTCGACCAACAAACAGAGATTGCCGGACGTCGAACGAATGTGGACTGGCGATTGACCGACGGCATCGGTGTGGAAATTGGATTGGAGCTTCCGGTGGATTCGGATACCTCACTGGTCGACGCCATCGAACGATCGGACGCGGTGATCACGACGCCTTCTACCATCTATTTGGAGAGTGCGCTGTTACGCCGCCCAACGGCGATACTGGATTTTAGTAACTCGCCCCAGTTCGTACCGAGTGCATGGACGATCAGTTCGTCCGACCATTTCGCGTCGGTTCTGAGCGAGTTGGCAGACCCACCGCCGGCGAAAATGCTCGTGAGTAATGACGATGGCCGCATCGGCCGGGACCTGCCAATCGACTGGACTTTCCTGGACAGCAACACACTCCAGCGGCAAGCGATCGATCCAACTGGTGTATAGACTGCTTTCCCTCGCGTAACGACAGAGCAGATAGGCCCGTTTTCCCATTTTCCGAATGTTCAACTCTT
>JBGSXT010000369.1:0-11862 GCA_041751295.1 Mariniblastus sp. | reverse complement strand
ACAGATCATTGTCGGTGTTTCAGGTGGCGTCGCAGCCTATAAATCCGCGATCCTCGTCAGCCGCCTAGTGCAGAACGATTTTGTTGTTCAGGTCGTGACCACCGCCAGCGCTACAGAATTCGTTGGGCACGCGACGTTCCGGGCTTTATCGGGTCGCAAGGTCGTTTCCGATTTATTCGATCCGGGATTTCCGCTCGGCGCGCATATCGAACTGGCCCGCGAATTTGATCTGATGTGTGTTGCGCCGGCGACAGCCAATTTTATCGGCAAAGCGGCCAACGGTTTGGCTGACGATCTGCTAAGTACGCTGTTTTTGTGTTTTACCGGTAAGGTTATTTTGGCACCGGCCATGAATTGCGAAATGTGGGCCCATCCAGCGGTTGCCAGAAATGTTGCCCAGCTGCAACAGGATGGCGTTCAAATGGTGGGTCCTGGAGAAGGCTGGTTGAGTTGCCGGGTCAATGGCAAGGGGAGAATGGCGGAACCAGAAGAAATTCATGATGCAATTCTGACGATCGCGAAATGACGCGCGGCGAATTATTTGTTTCGGATGCTCACCCGTTTTTCACCTTCAGATATTTTTCCGATCATCCATGCCTCCGCACCGCGCAGCGCCAGAGTTCGTCGCACGCTTTCGGCGTAAAAAGGGCTAACGATTACCGCCAGGCCAATTCCCATATTGAAGACCCGATACATTTCGTCAGTTTCAACGCTGCCCAGTTTCTGCAGCCAATCAAAAACGGGTGGACGTGTCCAACGTTCGGCATCAATTTCGGCGGAAACATTCGCGGGTAGAATCCGTCCGATATTTTCGACCAGTCCCCCGCCGGTAATGTGCGCGATTCCGTGTATAACGTTTTTGACTTTATAGTTTTGCAGGGCGTCCCGAACCGCCCTGACATAGATCGCCGTTGGCCGCAGCAGAGTTTCGCCGATCGTCGTTGCCTCATCGAAAGGTTCATCGTTACTCTTCCCTGCTGCTTCGTAAACAATTTTCCGAACCAGACTGTAACCATTCGAATGGACTCCCGTTGAGGCGACACCGATCACAATGTCTTCCGGCACAATCGAGCGGCCGTCAATCAGATTCTGTTTCTCGACGACGCCGACACAGAAACCGGCCAGATCATACTCGTCGGCCCGGTAGAGGTCGGGCATGATCGCTGTTTCGCCTCCCAGCAAGGCGCAATCGGCCATCACGCAGCCATTGCTGATGCCGCTGACAATCTGCTCCAGCATTTCCGGATCATCCTTGCCCATCGCCACATAATCCAAAAAGAACAGCGGTTCGGCTCCGCAACAGATCGCATCATTAACACACATCGCCACCAAATCGATTCCGACCGAATCGTGACGACCCATTCCCTGAGCAACTTTCAACTTGGTTCCCACGCCGTCTGTGCAGGCTACCATGACCGGGTTTTGATAGTTTCGCCGAAAAAGTTGACCTTCAAAATCCAGCTGGAACAGACCGGCAAATCCACCGTCCAACTGCTGAACCCTGGGCGAAAAAGTCCGATGCATCAATCGCGGCAGCCGTTTCATCGATTCGGCATAAATCTCCAAATCGACTCCGGATTGTTTGTATGACAGGCCCGACATTTCCTGATTCCGGATTAGCTGGATTCCAACGGCTGCATATTGGAGTTGATATGTAATTTACGCATTTGATGGGAGTCTGACGGATTATTTGACATATATTTCGCTTGGCACCAAAACCGATCCAATTGTCAAAAAAAATGATCCGGAACCTCTTTAAGGCGCGTCCCACCAAATATTAATTCCCGGCACCAGTTTGACGAAATTGGCTGCTGGAGGCAACCTGCCGAATCCTGTTGTCAAAGCATTTCCGCCATCGGTTACCGCCGCGTGTTCCTGTTGTATTGACTTGAATACCAATTCCAGTTGCCCCGGTAGGGTTGATCGCACGACGTATTGCAACAGGATGATTGGACTAAAGGAAAGGGGTCAAATTCAAGGATGAAAGGTATGTGTGATTATTGATGGATCCCGCCTACAAGTCTTGACGAACATCGCCTTGGTAAACATAAAGGATTGATTCCGTGCTCATGCTCATGCGTCAAAGAAATCCAGTTCTGCAATTCAACCATATCCTGCCCTACGGGGCAGTGATGCACGATCACGGCGTGCAATTTGTGGTCTTCAGCCGCAATGCGACTGAAATGCGGCTGCTGCTGTATGAAGACGTCGACCAACGCGAACCGGCGGAAACCATTACTTTTGATCGGAAGACCAATCGGTGGGGCGATATTTGGAGCATTTTTATTCCTGAATTGACCGCCGGGCAACTTTATCTGCTGCAGGCCAATGGGCCTCACGATCTGGCCCGGGGCATGCGTTTCGACCCGCAGGCACGGTTGATTGATCCTTATGCCAAGGCTCTTGCCGGTGAGTTTCAGAAATCGGACGATGGTATCGTCCGTCCTCCCAAGTGTGTCGTGATCGACGATTATTTCGACTGGGAAGGGGATCGTCATATCAACCGCGATTTGTCCGAATCGATCATTTATGAAATGCATGTTCGCGGGTTTACTCAACATGAAAGTGCCGGAGTCCAACATCCGGGAACCTATCTGGGGGTGATCGAGAAGATTCCGTACTTGAAGTCACTGGGTGTCACAGCGGTCGAATTGATGCCGGTGCACGAATTTCCGATTCATGGCATTTTTGGAAACCAGTTGCTGCGACCGAATTACTGGGGCTACGATTCCCTGGCGTTCTTTTCGCCGCACCGTGGATATGCCTTTGACCGAAAACCGGGCGCACAGGTGAACGAATTCAAGCAGATGGTCAAGGAATTGCACAAGGCTGGGATCGAAGTGATCCTGGACGTGGTATTTAATCACACCTGCGAAGGGAATGAACGAGGCCCCACGCTGAGTTTCAAGGGATTGGAGAATCCGGTTTATTACATGCTCGAACGCGATCCACAGTATTACCGCAATTACTCGGGTTGCGGAAATACCGTGAACGGAAACCACCCGATCGTCCGCGAGATGATTTTTCATTGCCTGCGACATTGGGTTCACAACTATCACATCGACGGATTCCGGTTCGATCTGGCCTCGATTCTGAGCCGTGATCGCAACGGCAACTTGGTCCCGAATCCGCCGTTGGTGGAAGCGATCGGCGAAGATCCGTTGCTGGCCGACACAAAAATTATTGCTGAAGCGTGGGACGCCGCCGGTGCGTACCAGGTCGGCAGCTTTGGCGATGAACGCTGGGCCGAGTGGAACGGCAGATACCGCGACGACGTGCGAAAATATTGGCGTGGAGACGGTGGCATGCGAGGAGCCATGGCGACCCGCTTGTCGGGCTCCGCAGATCTCTATCAGGCCGGTGGCCGGCCCCCCTATTGCAGCATCAATTTCATCACCTCCCACGATGGGTTCACGCTCAACGATCTGGTTTGCTACAAGGACAAACACAATCTGGCCAACGGCGAAGACAATCGGGAGGGGGAAAACAACAATTACAGCGACAATTTCGGTGTCGAAGGTCCAACAAAACAGAAACAGATCGACTCGATTCGCCTTTCACAAATCAAAAACATGATGGCGACGCTGTTATTGAGTCAGGGTGTCCCAATGATCGTAGCCGGTGATGAATTTCGTCGCACCCAATCCGGCAACAACAATGCCTATTGCCAAGATAACGAAACTTCATGGATCGATTGGAGTCTGTTGGAAAAGAATCAGGACCTGAACCGTTTTTGTCGCACGCTGATCGAGTTCCGACGATCACAGCCGACAGTCCGCCGACTGAACTTTTTGACGGGCGTGTCTAACCACAAGGACGAATTGCCCGATGTCAGCTGGTTCACTGCACTCGGTACCGCCGTCGACTGGAAGCATACCGACCTGCCAATGATCTGTGTGCTCACGGCTCCCGTTCTGGACGACGGACAACCGGCAGGACGAGACATACTGATCATGTTCAATTCGACGGGCCGAGGATGCCAGTTTGCCATCCCGACGATTTCCAAAATCAAACCGTGGCGGAAATTTCTCGATACGGCTGCGGAATTTCCACAGGATATTTTTCCGAATTTGGATGGACTCCGGCTGTCGAAAACCGGTTGTTATACCTTGCCCAGCAAATCGATGGCTGTCTTTGTTTCCGAGCTCGATAGTCCGACCGATCGGAAACCGGCCAAGGAATTGGGGTCCATCACGTAAGGCGACCCGTTGTACGAATTGCTAATTCGTTATACGCAGCGATGGGACGAATTAGCAATTCGTCCTACCGTTATTCATTGGCGGCTGACTTATGTACTTTACTTACGCGGAACCGAACATGGCCATCAACAGTTCTGGAACGCCATAAAGCATTCCGGCGATACAGGCGGTCATACAACAGGCCAACATACCTCCCAGCATCGCCCGTAAACCCAATTGGGCAAGTTCGCTTCGGCGATTGGGCGCCAATGGACCGATGCCGCCCAATTGGATGCCGATCGCGCCAAAGTTTGAGAACCCACATAGGGCATACGTCAAAATGATCTCGGTTCGACCGGAAATGGTGTCCCTGGCAGCAGCGCCGTTGGCTTTCATATCTGCCAACACGGCGCTCAAATCCAAATAGGCAACAAATTCATTAACGACCATCTTGGTCCCCAGCAATTGCCCAGACAAGTGGCAGTCCCTGGATTCGATTCCCATCACCCACGCAATCGGGTAGAAGAAATAGCCAAACAGACCCTTTAGTGACCAATTCAAGTCAATTTGTCTATCAGGATCACCGATTCTGCTAAAGAAAATGTACTCGATCAACTCGCCCAATCCAAACAGGATCGCGTCCAGCATGGCGATGAGTGCGAGAAAGGCAATCAACATCGCCGCAATATTGATTGCCAACTTCATGCCGTCGCTGGCACCTCTGGCAGCCGCTTCGATGACGTTGGTGGCCTGATTCTCAAATTTGATCTTCACCGTTCCCATTGTCTGTGACGTTTCCGTTTCAGGCTGTAATATTTTTGCAATCAGCAATGCTGCTGGGGCTGAAATAATCGAAGCGGTGATCAAATGCCCGGCGGAGACGCCAATGTTGACGAAAATGGCCATCAGCCCACCCGAGATGGTCGCGAAACCACCAATCATCATCGCGTTCAACTCCGATCGAGTCATGCTCTCGATATAGGGTCTCACCACAAGAGGTGCTTCGGTATGTCCGACAAAAATATTGGCAGCGGCGGCAAGGCTCTCGCTGCCGGACGTCCCCAGTACCCGCTGCATGACCCACGCCATCGTTCGTACGATCGGATCCATCACGCCAATGTGGTACAGCACAGACATCAATGAAGCAAAAAAGATGACTGTCGGCAAGACGCCAAAAGCGAATGTCTTTAACAAAAACAGCGGATTGATTCCCGGAAAATCCGCGTCGCTTCTACCGGGTGCATCGGCGTAGGCTCCAAATACAAAACTGCCCCCCGTATCGGCCCAGGCTTTTATCAAACCAAAAAATGCGTCGACGGCATAAAACAGCACCCCATTTTCAAATCGCCCTCCAGCCGTCCACAGCTGTGAATTAAAAAAGATCGCGGCCAACAGCAGCTGCAGGACAATTCCCGTCGCGACCAGCCGCCAATTGATCCGATTGCGGTGGGAACTCATCAGCCAGGCCAGTGCGACCATGGCAAACAGGCCGGCAAGACTGATCAGGTTCAAGTACGAAATACTGTTTTCGGAAACGGCAGCAGGCATCGTCTTCAGGGACCACAGATTTTATACAGGTAGATGACCCAAACGGCTTCCAGCTTACGCGATCGGCTGTTATGAATATACCGCAGGATCAACTGCTCATTGTAGCGCGATGAAAGTACAGTTAGCTAGCGCACCGGCCGCCACTGGGGAATCGCAACCCCGTTTTCTGTTGTCGCCGATTCGACAGACAATGGATTATCAGTCTCTGACGGGTTGTCGCGGCTCTGTAGCGAATTCAAACTATTGCCTGAAACGTCGATTTCATTCCAGCGACTGTCCCGTTCGATCCATTCAGCGACCAGTGGATTGTCGGGCGAGTAGTTGGCGGGAGGAGGTTCAATGACAAAATCCAAAACCGTCTCAAGCTGCCGCCGATCGTTGGTCAAATAGCTGACGAAAACAGTCAGGCTGCGGCCTTGAGGCAGCTGCTTGTTCCACGGCAGGTGCAGCAAGATGCCCTGTTCGGGTTCACCATCTTTGACCAGAAAGCTCTCCGTCTCCTGCGATGTGAATTGCCAAAGTCCGATTTGGCGATCGGACGCGACCGGTTTTCGTTCAACGACCCGAACCGTCAATTGACCGGCCTGTTTTTGGATTCTACCGGATCGATCCAGCGGTTGAATCAGGAGCGCGAGTCCCTCGTGTCCGGGCGATCCGTCAAGATCCTGACCACCACTAACATTGCGACTGATGACAATTTGAG
This sequence comes from Mariniblastus sp., assembly GCA_041751295.1. GTDB lineage: Bacteria > Planctomycetota > Planctomycetia > Pirellulales > Pirellulaceae > Mariniblastus. The sequence goes on along the minus strand of JBGSXT010000369.1, from coordinate 5,433 downwards.
ATACCTCGCCGTTGGCATTACTGCTGTCCCTTGAACTCAAATTGTCCCGAAACTGCGTGCTCGAATTGAACGCACCATCGTCGGGCACCACTTCCTCTAGTCGAGGTTGGTTTTCAATCCGAGAGCCAGAACCACTCCCATTTCTGTCATTCTGATTGGGAACATCAAGACCAGGTTGTCGGCCAGATCGTGGATCCGTTCGGGAATCCGCCGGTGATTCATAAATGATGTCAGACGGTGCATCGTCCCAAATGTCTGACTCGGAGCTGTCATCGAAGCGACCACCATCAAGTAACAACGAACCATCGAATTGTGTGGCGTCGAAATCGGTACCTTCACACCCGCGCAATTGCGCGACGGCCGAATCGCGCTGCGATTTCAACAGATAATATTGATCTTCCAGATCCAATATTTCGGCGCGTAGCAGAGCAATCTGGCGTTCGGTGCGCGGATTCACCTGGCAACCAGCACAGGCCCAACAGATCAACAATAAAAACAACACCGTCCGCATCAACTTGCTACCGAAAATCGCTGGGGATTTAGTTTCTCGAAAACGTTGCTTTACGGGAAAAACGCTCCTTCCGGCAATCCCATTGGCGACATCACCTGGCAGCTAGCATGACCTGCGGTTTGGACTGTGCTGGTCGCGTCCAGAATTTGGGCGAGCCACAAGTGCTGGTTTACCTGCAGGACGAATTGCTAATTCGTCTTACGCAGCGTAGGACGAATTAGCAATTCGTCCTGCGGGCATACTTAATCTGCCGCTGGTCTCGATACGAATCAAATCGCTGCGGAATTCAGCTGTGGCTGATCTGCGTTTCGAGATGCGGGACCGCTTTCAGCGAATTCGTGATGAAGCAGGTCTGCTCGGCTTTTTCCAACAATCGTTGGGCACGATCAATGTCGGCGCCTGTCGGAATATCGAGTTGGGCGCTGACCCTGATTTCAGTGAATTGGATATTCCGTTCAACTTTATCAAGTGTTCCGTCAACGCTGCATGTTAACGAATTCCATTCGAATTTTGACATCGCAGCGATCGCGCGAAACGACAGCACAAAACAATCGGCGACGGCGGCCACCAGCAAGTCCTCGGGCGACCATTGGTCACCCGGGCCGCCAAATTCTTTTGGCGGGGCTGATTGCAAATCCGGCAATCCGGCTCGTTTCAATTTGACATGTCCCTCGGATCGGGCCGTGGCAGTGGCCTGGTAATTGTGGGGAAAACTGGGGGGCATTTACATATCCTGGCGAAACTATTTGGTTTGGCCCATCTCGGTGACGACGCGATCAATCAGGTTGTATTCTTTGGCCTGTTGGGCAGTCATGAAATTATCCCGATCCGTGTCCCGTCGTAGTTCCTCCAGATCCTTGCCGGTATGAACATTGTAGATCGAGTTCAAGTTGTCTCTGACTCGCAGCAGTTCCTTGCGGTGGATCATGATTTCTTCAGCAGTTCCCTGCATACCTGCCAGTGGCTGGTGGATCATGATGCTGGCGTTTGGCAGGGCGTGCCGTTTGCCAGCGGCTCCCGCGGTCAACAGCAACGAGCCCATTGAAGCCGCCTGTCCAATGCAGTAGGTCGCGACATCGCAGGTGATGAATTGCATGGTGTCGTAGATTGCCAATCCGGCGGTCACACTGCCACCTGGCGAGTTGATGTATAAATGAATGTCCTTCTTTGGATCCTCTGATTGCAAGAACAACATTTGCGCGACCAGCGAATTGGCCAAGTCAGCTGTCACCTGGGTGCCCAGAAAAATAATCCGGTCCCTCAATAACCGGCTGTAGATATCGTAGACCCGTTCTTCACGGCCTGTATTATCGACTACATAGGGAACGTATGCCATTTAGCTTGAAACTCCGTTGTTATTGACTTTCAGAAACCAGCGTGGGCCAGCGGGATCAATTCTTTTCTTCTTCTTCCACCTCTGGATCGGGGCGGGTGGTGATATTGTCCACCAGTCCGTAATCCTTGGCCTGCTCGGCAGAAAGAAAGAAATCGCGATCCGTGTCGTGGGCGATTGTTGCAACATCTTTTCCAGTGTGTTTGGCCAGAATTTCATTCAGTACCGTCCGGTTCCGGATGATTTCGTCCGCCTGAATTTCGATATCGCTCACCTGACCACTGACACCCCCATACGGCTGGTGAATCATCACCCGGGCATTGGGCAGGGCATGCCGCCGCCCTTTGGTTCCACCCGCCAGCAGGACTGCCGCACCGCTGGCCGCTTGCCCGACGCAGTACGTCGACACCGGACAGCTGAGAATCTGCATCGTATCGTAAATCGCCAGCGTTGCGATCACATCGCCGCCGGGGGAATTCAGATAGAAATTGATGTCTTTCTTTTTGTTCTCGCTCTGTAAATACAACAGCTTCATCACGACTTCGTTGGCGTTGCCGGTGTAAATTTCACCCTGCAGAAACACAATCCTGTTTTCCAGCAGCAGATCCCCCAGCGTCATCTGGCGTTGCCGCTGGTATTGCTGATAAGAATATGAATTCGTCATGTCATTCAACGGGTCGGAGGTCGGATTCGTAAATCCGCGAATCAAATTTCCGTTCAAAGTGCAATCCTTTCTCGATACCCTTTTGCTTCGTCACTTCACCGGTCATCGCGACCGCAACGTGGGTCTTTGACCCAAGTCATCAGCAACCTAACGCGATCATCGAAATTCGACAAGACGGCTAACCTTCGAGCCTGAATGGGATTCGACTACTGCTGCTTTTCAACGGGTCGGCCCCAATATTGGACAACTGCGAAATATTCAAATGGGGTTGACATAACCGTCAACGGATGGGCTATCCTTCCAATCCAGATCCGATCGTCTGGCAGGCACGGGAATTGGTTGCTGACGGCTGACGGTTACCTGCGAAATAATCTCTTTTTGACCATTGCCCAATCTCGGATGAATTGGTTGGTAGCGATTGGGTAGGTAAGGTGGCACGGACAACGCTTGGGAAAAGAATGACGATTATGAATTGGTCGGCAGCCGATTGTTCCCTGGATGATCTGCAATCCATCGTAGTGGGTTGTGTTCATCGCACTGATTTTTAACGGCATCGCAACCTGCCGCAAGAAACACCCTTGCAATTTCGATCTTAGTTTTGAACAGCCGCCGTGCTCGCCACCGTCAGTCGGACCTGATTCAGCAACTATCTCTTTGGCAGAACTCATGGCTTCGGCAAAATCAAATCGTTACTTCGATGGTTTTTCTCTTCGTTATCTGCTGCTGCATCCGGCGGTGTGGTTCCTGGTGGCGACCTGTCTCGTTGTTTTTACCTCCATTCAGCTATGGGAACAGCACCGCGACCGGATTGTTGATCCCGACCGAAACTCGATTTCCGCCGAAGAAGTTCAAATCAATCTGCCTCCCAAGCTGTTCAGGGCAGATTTGTTGGCAGATTTGCATATCGATGTTTTGAACAAGGCATCCCTTGCGGATCGCGAGCTAGTCCCACTCACGGCCGAGTATTTGGGTGCGGTTCCGTGGATCAAGAAAATCAACCGAATCGAAAAGAGTGCGAACGGGCTGGAAATTGATTTGAGCTATCGATTGCCTGTCGCGCTGATCGAAGTGGCAAATCGAATCGCCGCAGCAGTCGATGCCGAAGGAACCGTTTTCGATCCGTCGCTGCTCGTACCGATCGACAACAGCGACGAACAGATTGAGTTGTTGCGAATTTCGATGCCACAGGTGAACCTGGCGAATTCGACTGCACAACAAACGAGACCAACAGACCCGCGGATCGAACACGCCTGCCGTTTATGTGAATTTTTGTTGCCTGTTTCGAAAGTACTCGAATTGTATCGGGTCGTTACCTACGATTTGCCGGCTCGGAAACCAGATTCAAAACCTCCCCAGCTCGAACTATGGACCCGCAATGGTACGCGGGTCGTGTGGGGTTCGGCGCCCGGATACGAGCAGGCCCATGAGTCCAGTCACGAGGTCAAGCTGGCTGCGTTGCGGGAATTCATTTCCACGAACGGTTCACTTTCCAATTTTTTGCGGCGGGACGAATCAAAAATTGATGTCTCGATGGGGACGCCGCAGGTCGTCGCCGCGAAACGAGTTGCCTCGCTGTTCGAATTGCTGGAGCATTGCAAATAGCTTCGAAACGAAATCCACGCCGTTGAGGTCTGATGCAGTTTTCGGCAGCAAAAAAACTGATTCTGCGAATCCAACCGGTCGCCGAAAATTGCGTCTGATCCACTGCGTAGTGGGCCGCCAGCAAGTCTCTGTGAAATATTACAAAAAAAGATGAACGGCTTTGTCAAATGCGACGTTCATCCTTCACCAGGTCAACAACAAATTTCGTGATGTGGCAGGCTCGGTATCAATTCTTGTCGTCGAAGTCGAGGAACCACCAACCGTCGTCCCATTCGAGGGCGACCTTGCGCCAGCCGAGTGGGACTTGCGGATAGGGATAGAACGGTCCGATGTAGGGCCACGCGGATGGCGAGTACTGTTTCGGATAGCTCACTGCCCCGTAGTTCGGATGGGCAGCGTAGGACGGCCAGGCGTATCCTGGCAGGTTCGCCGAGTCGCTGCTGATTCCGTCGCCTCCGGCAAAACCTCCGCCGTCTGCTCCTCCAAATCCTCCGCCGAAACCGCCTCCAACACCGCAACCCGGCATTGGACCACCAGGCATCGGACCCCCGCCCATTGGACCACCAGATATCATGCCGCAATCGCCCGACGGACAACCAGGCATCATGCCGCTACCATCCATGGGACCACCGGGCATCATGCCGCAGCCACCATCCGGTCCGCATTGCACCGCAGCCGAAGCGCGGGCAAACGGCAATGGCTGACTGTTTGTGCTGACCAAGTGGATCGGTGCACTGACTTCTGGCTTGATTGAAACGGGTGGAGTCAAGTTTGCCGTTGGCGGCTGGTAAAAGGTTTGTGGATCCTGCATCATTGGCTGTTGATAATTTGCAGTCGAAGGGTCCATTTCCGGTATGAAAGCCGGCTCCTGGTAACCAACGGGTTGCGTTGCCGTTTGCAAGTCGGGCTGAACCTGTCTCAGCATAGGCATTTCCGCACGGTGCGGTGCCGGTGGCGCGATTTGCTCAATCGGTGAGTTTTGCTGCCAGCCTTGCACGGCCGGTTGCTGCATACCTCGCTGCGGCAACATTTGCTGCTGTTGTTGCATCATCTGCTGTTGTTGCATCATCTGTTGTTGCATCAACAGCTGCTGTTGCGTCAGCTGCTGTTGTTGCGTCAGCTGCTGCTGTTGCGTCAGCTGCTGCTGTTGCGGCATTGCCTGCTGCATCATTGGTTGCGGCATCATCGGTTGCAGCATCTGCATCGGCTGTTGCATCATTTGCTGATTGGGCATTTGAGGAGACTGTTGTTGATTGGGAATCGCCGTCATGACAGCCTGTTGCTGCCGGACTTCCTGACGAACTGCTGGAGCGGGCGCGGTTT
>JBGSXT010000368.1:0-2902 GCA_041751295.1 Mariniblastus sp. | reverse complement strand
GGCACAACGGAATTTGAAACTGCTGCAGAATCTGCAAGCGGAATTTCAACAATCGGGCATCACCGAAAAAGAACTGGAACTGACAAAACGAAAAATTGCCTCCCATATCGTACTGGCCAGTGAACGGACCGAAAATCGAATGTTCTCCGTCGGCTCTCAATGGTTGAACGGTCAACCCTTTCGCACGGCAGCTGAAATCGCAGCAATCTACCAGTCGTTAACCTTGGAGGAAGTTAATCAGGCGATCAGAGATTTTCCATTAACGCAAAACATGACGTTATCGGTTGGGCCGATCAGCGATTTGCAACCTGCCTGATCTTGTAGGACGAATTGCTAATTCGTCCACCCGGTCACTGGAACAGATTGGCAATCTGGAACGAATTGGCAATTCGTCCTACGCCATGTTTTCATCTGCCGCTCGCTTCCGCTTGTTCTGCTGGTTCAGGCGTTCCCTCACCGTTCAGATTCGCAATATATTCGACGACGTCCAGAAACTCGCCCGGCCCCAGCGAATGTCCCAGGCCTTCGGGCATTGATGACACCTTCTCGATTGATGAATCTTCAATTTGGTCGACAGGAATCCTCAGAATTCGGTCTCCCGCCAATCTCATGACGATGCCGTTTTCGTCTTCCTGTTCGACAAATCCTGAATACAACAACCCATCGACGGTGAGCACTTTTTTCGTTTGATACTCAACCGCGATATCACGATTAGGTTCCACGATCGAATAGATAATGCTCTCACGGACTTGGTTCTTTTCGATACGTTTATGGATGGAATCGATGGCCGGTCCAAAATTGATCCCGCGATCTTCGATCCTGTGACATGCAGTACAAACCTGCTGGAAAACCTCGCGGCCATGGTTGGCATCCCCCTCGATCCCGGCCAAAGCCAAAATGGCTTCGTGCCGCACCGTTTCATCGCTGTCGGCAGCAGTTAACTTCTGAAGGTGTAGCATCGCCGAGTTGGCTGGACCGAGAGACGCCAGATAATTCTCGAACCACTGGCGTTCCGACTCATTCATCACGTCCACGAACTCACCCTTCATATGGCTCGTTTGCCAGGTCGGTTGCATGGCCAGCAAGGCATGTTTAAGCGTGTAATCAATCCAATAATCAACCTGATTGTTGACCACCGTCAGCACCGCCTGGGCCGACCTGACATCGCCAATCAGGCTCAGACCCCGAACTGCCTCAAGCCGCACCCGGAAATGCGGATCGCCGAGCGCGGCTTTCAAAAATTCAAAAGCGTTCTCGACGTATTGGTGTTCGTTACCGACCACGTGGATTGCTGCCGCTCGAGCCTGAAAGCAATCAGATTCAAGTATCGCTGTTAGCAGATTCGAATCGACGCGATGAAAACTCTCCTGGATCCAGAGTGCTTCGCACAGATTTCTTTCGTACTGGTCATCGTCACTGTTAGAAAGTCCGTTCGTCCATTCCTTCAATTCGGACAGGACCTGATCCGGATTGCGGTCGCGAAGTTCACGGCGCGCCCGATAGCGAGTTCTCAATTCGTAGGCCGTCAATTGGCGAAACAGTTCGCCGATCGATTGGTTCTGTTGCAACGCCGATTCAATCAGTGGCTTCTGCGTGTTGATCAGTCGGTAAATCCGCCCATGCCGCCGGTCGCGATTCGGATCCCGTTGAGAATACTGCATGTGGCCAATCAGCGCGTTGCACCAGTCTCCAAACCAGATCGCTCCATCCGGCCCGATTTTTGGATCGACTGGGCGAAACGTTTTGTCGGTGGAATCGAGCAAATTCTCAATTCGTTCGCCCGTGAAACCAGCTTCGTTTACTTCGTCGCGAACGGTGAATCGGGGAATTCCGTTCATGTTGATGACACAGGCGTAAATGAATTGATCCTGCATTTCGTCGGGCAAATGTCGGGAGATCAGAAAATCACTGCCAACCGCCGGACGCATTCCCTCGTTGTCGAATACGGGGCGTGTCGTATCACGTTGTCCCGGGTCAGCGCCCGACAGTGGACTGGACCAATGCTGTTGCCCATTGGTACCGTCACCGACAATCCCCATCCCCCATTGATCGAAAACGAAACACCAGGGGTTTCCGTATCCGGGCGTAATGAATCGACGCCACTTCAACGATCGCGGATCGTAAACGTAACATCCCGCCGTATTCCGATTGCGAAAGGGTCCCCACGGCGTCTCCAGTGTGGTCGACATCGCGACCCCTTCGAGCAGATGCAGCTGCCCGCCGTGCGACCATTCCCAGGCGCCCATGGTATGGTGCGTGTCATCAGTCGCGATTCCGTCGATGATCTGTTCAACAACATCCGCGCGATCGTCCCCATCGGAATCCTTCAGGAACAGAATTCGCGGCTCGTCAACGACTAACACGCCGCCATCAAAAAACTCAAATCCGGTTGGGCAAATCAGCTTGTCGTAAAACACCGTGCACTTGTTGGCCATTCCATCGTCATCTGTATCTTCAAGGATTAGCAGCCGATCGTCAGGTCGCGGATCACCGGGTCGCCACTGGGGATAATTCGGCATGCACGACACCCACAGGCGCCCGCGATTGTCAAAGTCGATTTGACAGGGATTGGCCAATTCCGGAAACTCGCGTTCAGAAGCAAACAGCTGCACTTCCATGCCGTCCGGAACCTTCATCGTCGCGATCGATTCTTCCGGCGAAAGATATTTCAGTTCCAGCGGTTCCGCGCGAGGGTAATGACGCCCCAAGCCGGTCGCGGGAACCAGTAATTCTCCGGTGTCCGAATCGTCTGCTTCAGCCGGAACCGGCTTGCCCTGCGCAATGTCCCAGACACGTCGATCTCGACCCGCCGCCATTGCCCGAATCTTTTTGTATTCGAGTGGAAACGTTTCAGTGTCGTACGTTCGCCGTTCACCGTAAACATACCAGCCGTTGAGCATGC
>JBGSXT010000367.1:0-2061 GCA_041751295.1 Mariniblastus sp. | reverse complement strand
AAAGCTACGGGCTCTGTCATCGCGACTTTTTAAGATTCAGGAGGACGAAAGGCGAGCCATTTCCCGTGAAATCCATGATCAGCTGGGACAACAGGTGACGGCAATCAATTTGGATTTGAAACTTATCCGTCAGGACCATGTGAATTTAACCGGACATGCCCAACTGGATCGGGCAATCCTCGAAAGTGAGCAACTGTTGAACTCGCTCCATGATTTCGCCACGCGAGTGCGTCCGGATGTGTTGGACGACTTAGGACTTCATGACGCGGTCGAAAGTCATTTATGGGAATTCAAGGCCCGCTCGTCGATTGCAGTTAATCTGGAATCGGAGGTCCAGCGCATTGAACTTCCTCCCGTGGTCGAAGAAAATGTATTCCGCCTGATCCAGGAATCTCTGAACAATGTGCTAAAACATTCTCAAGCGACCCGAGTTGATGTTTCCATGAAGCTGCAGAGCGAAAACAGTGCGCGCTGGCTTGCCGTGACCGTTTCCGATGACGGGATCGGGACTGCCAAGGCGTCTTTCATTCACGATTCAGAAAATGGTTCTCGACTGGGAATTTTAGGGATGCGTGAGCGCGTCGACCTACTGGGTGGGACCATTCAAATCAATTCTGAAGTCAACTGCGGATCTTCGGTTAGCATTCGCATTCCGTTGAATGCGAATCAAGTTGGATTCGCGGAAGAGGAATGTCGATGAGTCTGATGCAACCCATAACGGTCGTGCTGGCGGATGATCATGCGATGGTTCGTGAATCACTGGCTCGGGTGCTGGATGCCAGCGGCGAGATCATCGTTAAAGGTCAGGCGGGAAACGGGATTGAGCTCCGCAAAGTGGTTGACAGCTGCCGACCGGATTGCTTGGTCATGGATTACTCGATGCCCGATCATGATCCGACCGAAGTGATCGAGGAATTGCTGGTTAAATTCAAATCGCTCAAAATTCTGGTACTGACCGTACATGAGAATGTGCATTACGCCGTTCGAAGTCTCGAAGCCGGTGCTCACGGTTATCTGATCAAGTCCGCTGCAGTTGATGAACTGGTGGAGGCGATCCGAACCGTAAAGCAGGGAGATGTCTATATTTCCAGGAAGATCTCTCAGGAAGTGTGGTCGCGTATCAGAAGGCCCAAATCATCGCGTCAGGGAATCGAAGCCCTTTCCCAACGGGAATTTGAAGTTCTTCGCATCATTGGCGGTGGCGCCAGTCTGCAAGCGTGTGCAGGCCAACTCAACGTCAGCGTCAGTACTGTTTCCACCTACCGGTCGCGAATCATCGAAAAACTCGACCTCTCAACAACTTCCGATCTGGTCCGCTTTGCCATCGAAAACAGATTGGTGAATTGACAACCGCATTGGTATCTACACCACTACCTGGAGTCGAGGATTGGTATCTACACATCTTGTAACAGAAAAGCGATAGCTGTGATTGGCTGGGAAAAATCGCGGTAGATCAGCATGAATGCCTGTGCAATCCAGCAGCGATTATCCCGTGGTTTTTGAGTTGTGTAGATACCAATGAAATAAATTCAGTGGGGAGCTGTTTGTGAAAGTTCGCGTTGGCAAGATTTGACGAAGCGGTGGCAACGCAGGGCTGTTACAGCGAGACTTCGGAGGCGGCGGGTTTGGATTCGTTGGCGACCCAGGGGCGATAGCCGAGCATTTTGACTCGGGAATTCCCGCGCAGTTCATAGGTAATTTGTCGCCATTGGATTTGCTGTTGCAGCGTCGCTTGCAGGCACGAATATCCGTAAATCAAACAGGCGATCGGCGCGAGTAAGGCCAATTTTACCGCTCTGGCAAGTCGTACGTCCGGCAGCGGCTGATCAAGATTGGCGCTGTTGGCGACGGCGTTCCGAACCACAAAATAGGACAGCGTGTTTAGCAGGCTGGTCGTCGCCAATCCGGCGGCAACCACGGCGACGGCTGACCAGGCACCGATTGCCAAGGCGACAATCAGCGTGGCAAACGCAGCCAACAACACGCCCACGGTACAGATGCAGTGAATCATGGTGTTCAGAAAAGTCGGTTCGTACATTTTTGACCAGGTCAACATTCGGG
>JBGSXT010000366.1:0-1626 GCA_041751295.1 Mariniblastus sp. | reverse complement strand
GGCGTGGTTGACTCTGTAACAGCTAGCAGATCGCGGAACGATTGAATTGTTGGAAACAGAACGCACGATCAAGTCGATATACGTGCGGACCGATGATAGATAATGCAACCGAACAGAGACTGCCGCAGGAATCTGGCATGGCAATTGGCCGCAATCAATCACGTCGAAACCGGGTTTTTCTCGATGAATCCTTGAAGTCCTCGTTGGCCGACCTGGAATCGTTGGCGGATGCTGCAGTATCGAGCAACCCATCGACGCCGGAAAAAAAAGCCTATTCAATCGCCGGGCAGCGCGATGGGCAAATGAAAACAACCGATCTGATTCCCATCGGCGCGAAACCGTTGGCAATCGTGGTGATGTTGTGCATCGCTATGATCGCATTGATCAACTTTCTGGCGATCAAATCGGGCAGCTGGGAATCATGGCTTTCGCCAGCGGCGCTGCATTCGATTTCCTATTCAGGTGTTGGCAGTCTATCCAATTGGTTTTCGTCGTTGCTGCTGTTGATCACCGGAATGGCGTCGCTGCAGATTTACGGAATGCGGCGACATCGCTGCGACGATTACAGCGGCAACTATCGCATTTGGCTCTGGATGGCCGCGCTGTTTGTACTGGCAAGTTTCAACTTTGTTGTCGATATTCGCGCTGTTTTCGGATCGCTGACGAACGCTGCGGGATACTCTGGCAGTCGTGGAATTACGATCGTATTGATTGCGAAATTTGTTGCACTGTCGGCTTTGGTCGTCCGAGGCATCTTCGAAATCCGCGCTTCTCGTATGGCAATGATCGCTGTCGTATTGGTTTGGGTAGCTTATTCTTCGGCAATGGCAACGCAAATTCCGGTTATTCACGATACCCTTGTTTCCAATAACGAAATCGTCTACGGGAATTCCGTTTTGATCGGAACCTTCATGACATTCATATCCGTAATGATTTACGCCCGTTTTGTTTATTTGCACGCCAACGGAATGATCCAAATGTCGCCGGCCAACCAAAACGAGCAACCGAATCGAAAAACAGTATCGAGGAAAAAATCAGAAGTCTTGGATCAGCCGGCTGTTTCCCGTACTCTTACCGGACAGTCGGCAGAAGAAATCCTGTCCTCCAAATCGAAGAAGGTCAAAAATTCGAACTCGGCCGAACTCGACCGGCTGGGCGGGAACTCTGAATTCCCCAAATCCGACGCGGAATCGGCAGCGACTGAGGAGATCCTGAGCCTGTCGTCAGCCACCGAACTGAGCAAATCCGAGCGTCGCCGTCTGAAAAAACTTCAGAATCGAGAAAATCGAGCCGCCTGACATTCGGTTCGATAAAGAGCCGGGCCTGGAAGAGAGTGGAGCGATTGTCCCCAATCGCTCAAGTCCAAGACCCACACAAGCCTCAAAAACGCAGCTCAACCAACGAAACGAAGCCAACGACCCGCAGCTCAGCCAACGACACAAACCAGGAAAACGATTGGGGACAATCGTTCTACTCTGAAGAAAGTCGTGCTACTCGCGCTCCCACAATAAGTACTCATTCACTTTCAAATTCGCTTTGGCAGGATTTTCAGCCGTGTAATTTTGCAGGTAAACAAACTGATCGGCGCTGCGAATGATGTGATCAAACGGTTCCGATTGCCAAACA
>JBGSXT010000365.1:0-4113 GCA_041751295.1 Mariniblastus sp. | reverse complement strand
TCCCGACCATATCTATTTCGAAAGTCAGAACGGCGCGATGGGGCGCGTAAATCTGCGTACAGGTGAACGAGGCTTCATCCGACCCCGGCCCCCGCGGGGAACCCGTTATCGATTTGATTGGAAGACACCGTTTATCCTTTCACCGCACAATTCCGGAATCCACTACAGCGCCGGCAATCATGTTTTTCGATCCTACAATCAGGGCGAAGGTATCCAATCCATCTCGCCCGAAATCACCAATACGAAAAAAGGGGCCGGCAGTGCCATAACTGAATCGCCCCTTCAGACGGGAGTTGTCTATGCCGGGACAACGGACGGAGCCGTTTGGATGACCCGGGACGGGGGACAGGAATGGATCGCCCTTTATTCCCAGCCCGAAACCGAGACCAAGGGCGAAGATGCCCCCAATCAAGGAAATGAATCTACAGAAACTGAAAGCAAGCCTGAAGAATCGAAATCCTCCGAAGCAGAATCAAGCGAAGATCCCGGCGACGATGCTCAGTCGGAAAAGCAGTCGGCGGAATCTGGGAAAACAACCTTGAATGGAATCTGGAATGGGAAAATGGTCTCGGATCGCTTTCCGGAAGGACAGGCGCCGACGGTTACATTTTCACTCAAGGTTGATGATGCCGGAAGTGTTACCGGCGATATCGAAACGCGCGGTAGGCCCCAAGAAATCACCAGCGGCAAATTCGATCGCGAAACAGGCGAACTGTCGATCGTAATCGAAACGGAACGGGGCCGACGCGAGTTTTCGGCTACCGTAAAAGGCAAAAAGATGAGCGGCGAAATGACCATGCGCGACGGTCAATTCACCATTGAATTCGAAGCCGAGAAGCAGGAAGACCCTGGCAAGTCCGCGTTCAATTCTGGTTATCCATGGGCACCGGGGGCAGGCGCGTTGACCGGAGTCGTCGTCTTCAATCAATCGCACGATGATGACCCGCTGTCCGGAACATGGAAGGGACTCGTTCGTAGTGATCAATTGCCTGATGGCGAGATTGCTTTCACTATGGAATTGAAAATGGACAAACAGAATCTGCTGACCGGAAACGTGGAATCGCCGCGCGGTGAATATGAAATTGTCGAAGGCGATTTCAAAGCGGAAAATGGCAAGCTATTTTTCTTTTGCGAAGGCGACGACATATTTCTGGAGTTCGAAGGGGTTTTGACTGGCAGTCAAATAAAGGGCGAAGTTTCGGTAAACGACTCGCTGACCGCCGAATTTGAAGCCACCCTGGAAACCAAGGCGGAGGCAGCAATCGTTAACGTTGATTCGAAGGAAAAAATGGCAGGAGCCAAAACTGCGGAAGACCAGCTTCAGGATTCGGACGGCAATGAGAACGCGCCGGAATCGGAGTCTTCGCCGACTCAGCCTGATTCAGGTACAGAGCGGGCATTTCTTGGTGTCGGCGTGGACGACAGTCTGACAGTCATCCAGGTTGTGGCTGGTTCACCGGCTGAAAGAGCCGGGTTGCTGATCGACGACATCATCCAGTCAATTTCTGCTACAGAACTGAAGACTCGGGACGAATTACTGCAACAATTGGGACGCCGGCGCTCCGGTGACACGGTCGAGGTTGTCGTCCAACGTGGACAGGAACCAAAAACATTCTCGGTGGAGTTGGGTTCGGCTCCGCCTCCAGGAAATCAAGGCCGCCGCGGCCAGCGCCCCCCCTTGGACGAAGGTCTGTCAGGCGAAGGTGAAAATCGACCAGCCGATGAATCAATGCCTTCCGCCAACGATCCCATTTCTGGCACGTGGACCGGAATCATGGAATCACCTCGCGGGGAAAGCGAATTGACGATTGTCTTGAAACGAACCAGTGACCAGGAAATTACTGGAAGTTACGAAACGCCGCGCGGGGAAGGCGAAATTACTGAAGGGACTTACGATGCAAACAGCAAAACTCTGACGCTGGTTGCTGACAATGGCCAGTTCACTTTGGAGTTTCTGGGAAAGCTTGAAGGTGAAAACTATTCCGGTCAAGTCGAATTCAACTCCGGTACCTTTTCGATGGAGTTCAACACCAAACGAATTGCTAAGAATGTCGATAGCGAGCCTGCCAATACTGCCGAAACGAAAACCGCACCGGGCAAATCGTTGGCCGATCTGATGCCGGGACCAAGATGGGTCAGTTCCTTAGACGCCTCAAAATTCAAAGCGGAACGCTGTTACGCTGCGTTTGATGGTCATCGTAGTGATGACGACGAATTGTATCTGTTTGTGACGGAAGATTTTGGCAAGTCTTGGAATTCGATTCGCGGCGATCTGCCAGCCAGTGCCGGTTCGGCGCGGGTGTTGCGAGAAGATCTGAAAAATGAAAACATCCTGTATCTGGGCTGCGAGTTTGGAGCTTGGGTTACGATCGATCGGGGAAAAACATGGACCCAATTCACGAAACTGCCGACGGTCGCAGTGCACGAGTTTGCCCAACATCCAACACTGGATGAGATTGTGGCTGGCACGCACGGCAGAAGTTTGTGGATTGCCGATGTCGGACTGCTGCGCCAGACGCAACCGGACTCACGCACGGCAGACCGACTTCTTTTCAAGCCGGGCGACGTATTTGCGTGGCGCTCGACAGCCCGCCGAGGAAGTTCGGGAACGCGAAAATTCGTCGGGCAGAATCCTGACAACTCAGCACGCATTTTCTGGTCGATGGGCAAAAATGCGCGCTCAGTCGAACTGGCGATTCTGGATCTGAAAGGCGCAACCATTAAACGCTTTGAGGACCTTTCAACGGCTAAAGGGATTCACTCGGCGAAGTGGGATCTGCGGGTGGCCAGTTCCGGGGCACGCGGCGGCCAGTTTGGGCCGCGAGTGAAACCTGGTGAGTATCTGGTAAATCTGCGCGTCGACGGTGAATTGTTGCAAACAACGCTCAATGTCCGGCCTGATCCGGAAACACCGAAAGATGCGGTCGCATCGGACGCCGAGATGTTGTGGTGGCTTGAATTCAGTGGTGAAATCGAGCCTTAGTAACGGCAAAAGCGTTGTTAAATACTGAATATATCGTTCGTTTCCCGAACTTACTGCCTGCCAGTTTGTAAGTTCTTAATCGTGATCCATAATATTGGACTTGGGGAAAGTTTAACGATTGGTGAATTCTGGCTGCTGCGAATTGGTGATTATTTTGCCATCAAATGGACGCCAGAACTATTTGCGGAATAAACGGAATATTGGTGATTGACAGGTTTTTCCGGCAATTTAGAATGTGCGGACACTCTGGATGTTCATCCTGCTTGCTTCGTTGCATTCTGCTGGCAAATCGTTGCCAAGTTCGTATACAAACACAATTTTTCGAAGTTTTTTTCACGGGCGTACTGTGTATTCAAATTTCAAATCTCATTTTAGTTCCTAGGAGGACTTTTTCATGTCGCGTAAATTTTTGAGTTTGTTGGCGGTCTGTTGTCTGGCGTTCGCCGGTTCAGCTAATGCCGACTACCCTTGTGGTTGTGGCCAAGTGGCATCGCCATGTGGTGATTGTTATGGAAGTTCAGTGATTGATACTGGATGTTCCGGCTACGTCGGAAACGGCACTGCTGATGGTTGCGGTTGTGGTCCCACCATTCAGTACCAAACACGGACCGTGTACGAGAACCAGATGGTTACTCAAATGCAAACCGTGACGCGTACCCGCTTCAGAGCCGAAACACAAACCCGTGACTACACGGTCAATGTTCAGGTTCCGACAACTCAGGAACAGACGATTACAGTGATGGTTCCCGAACAACGCTCGCGTACTGAAACATTTAACGTTTGTGTTCCCTTCCAGGAAACAATTTCGCAGGACTACACAGTTTGCGTTCCTGTGACATCGCAACGGGAAGAATCATTTCAGGTAAATGTTCCTTACACGGAACAGGTTCAACAGACTTATTCAGTTTGTGTGCCTTATACCGAAACAGTGACCCAAAGCTACCAGGTTTGCGTTCCTTACACCGAAGAGGTTGCTCAAAACTATCAGGTTCAAGTTCCTTACACGGAAGAACAGCCTTATACCGTTTGTGTTCCCTACACCGAAACGGTAACCCAGGAATTCCAAGTTTGTGTTCCTTACACGGAAACCGTCGAGCAGTCGTTTCAGGTCAATGTACCTTACACCGAAA
>JBGSXT010000364.1:0-1981 GCA_041751295.1 Mariniblastus sp. | reverse complement strand
CACAGGCGGAGTGCAGAACTGGCAGGAGGTCGGTGGTTTGCTCGGCCGCTGCGCACTGGCGTTCCTTGCCATCCGAATTGCCAGCCGCAGAAACCTGATTCGCATCTTCCAGGTTCCGGGGCTGATCATCACGCCGCTGGTTTTCTGGCTGGCACCGGGAAATGAACTCTGGATTTTCAAATGGGGGATGTTCTTCGTCGGTTTCATGGCCGTTGCGCAGTTGAGTTTCTGGGGCAATTATCTGCCCACGGTTTATCCCATCCACCTGCGCGGAACCGGCGAGAGTTTTGCCGCCAACGTCGGCGGTCGAATGATCGGAACTTCCGCCGCACTGTTGACAGTTCAACTTGCGACACAAATGCCCGCCGTCAGCGACCCGGCACGATTTGCTTTTGCGGCCGGTGCGGTGGGTCTGATGGTTTACGTGATTGGATTCACGGCCTCCTTCTGGCTTCCGGAACCGAAGGAGTTAATTGAATGACCGATCGCGATTGCGTCGCGCGCGGTCAAATTCAATCATTCGTTGCACGGGAGCGGTCGGAGACGTAGGATTTGAATAGTTGAATCGTTTGCGGCCGAACCGTGATTCTGGTTGGTCGGCAATGGAGCACGAATCAGATGAATCGCAAATACAGTGGCGTCGCGTTCCTTGCGCTTGGACTCGTACTCTTGGCGATTGAAATCGCCGCAAACCGAGTCTTTCTTGGGGCTGGCGCCGTGTTTTTGACAATTGGAATCGTGTTTATGGCACGACGCTCCTAGCACAACCCATCAGGTGGAATTTGCATTTCATTTCCACCGAAAGTTCGATTAAACAGAAAATCAAACGTCAATTCCGGGGCGTTATCCGTCTGGATCGTCGATCAACGTTTGTAAGCGCCGACCAAGTTCCGGCTCGAATCGTTCCGGCCAGGTGGCGTCGATCAAGCCGATTTGGATCATGTCCCGCAAGTGCGTACGGTCTTTGTCCCGATAACTGTTCAATTTCATTCCGACCAGCTCCTGCAATTCGACAATCCGTTTGCCTTCGATAAGTCGCGACTGCTCAACCTGCGGAGTTGGACTGACGTAATCCGCTCGGACTTTCCGGCCTGCCAACAGAATGTGAACCCCTTGGCTCGGCTTGCCGTCGCGACCGTCGAGGAAGACCGTTACGTCCATCACTTTGTCGCGGAAAAAACCGGCTGCGGACAGTGCTGTCGTGGCACGACCAAGGTCATCCTCTCTCAACAACAGATCGACGTCGCGCGTGTTGCGGACTGCTCCATCGTCGATCGTCGCGACCCACGCTGCCACAGCGTTGCCACCAATTACGGCGTAAGGGATCCCGCCAGACTCCAAGGCCTGACAGGCGCGCTCCAATCTTTCACGGACCTTTTCCACAGCCGCAAACATCCGGTCAAATACGTACGGCCCATGTTCGCGGACCAACGATTGCAATTCCTCTGGGTTCATGCCTTACATGATACCGCGATGACCGATCAAAAATCTACATTCACGATTTGTCCATCCTCCCGACCGGCCAAAAAACGAAGTGTTTCGACGTCGCCCCCTTCCGGGAAAAAACGAGTCGAGCCATCGCAAAATGCGAAGATAGCACCCCCTGGATGGCGGCTGGAAAATGCTTGGGGCGCGGGTCCGTTTACCTGTGCAGACGTCGCATCCAACCACCACATCACGTCGCTGATCCAGACGGCACCCATCCGCAGACCTGTCATACCGGCCCAAATCGCGGCGCGCTTGTTCGTTAATTCATCAAACATGCATTCGCCCACAACCAGGGTATTGGAAGTTCCATCGTGTATATCCCGAAAGCCGATGTCACTATTTTGGAACAGGACGCCGCCGAAATCAAAGTTGGCTGTGAAAACCCCCGTTCCCATTGGTCCCACAACAGCGCGGTAATTCGACATGGCGTGGTTCAATCGAATAGGATTCAAGTCTGGACCCAAATCGGATGGACAACGAAAGATTTCCAGAA
>JBGSXT010000363.1:0-5080 GCA_041751295.1 Mariniblastus sp. | reverse complement strand
TTTAACCGGATTGTCAGTTTAACGATTCAGTACAGTAAGAAACAGGATTAAAGAAGAAACAGTTCTATGGCGCTTTGGATTTTACGAGCCTGTTTTCTGCTGGTAGCCATGGGAATCGGCGGTACGCTCGCCACCAACAGCGACCTGCAAACGGCCCAACGGTTCGGGGTATTTCTGTTTTTTCTGATCGGGGCCGCTTTGATCGTCGTTGCCGATATCATGGTGAAATCGAAACGGATCGATATTATTTCCAGTCTGTATTTTGGGCTGCTGGTCGGTCTCTTCTTGACCTATATCGTCGGTCTGGCCCTGACTCCGCTGTTCAACAATTTACAGGACAATTTTGTCAAAGACGAAATGGTCGATCCCCGATTGATCCAATCCGTGGTGATGTCGTTTATCGGAGTCGCCATCTGCTATCTCTGTATCAGCGTACTCTGGCAGACAAAAAATGATTTCCGATTTGTGATTCCCTACATTGAATTCAGCAAGGATGTGAAAGGGCTCAAACCATTCGTACTCGATACAAGTGTCGTGATTGACGGCCGGATTGCCGATCTGGTGGATACCGGTGTGATCGACAATCAGCTGGTGATGCCGCGATTCGTATTGGCTGAATTGCAGGGGATTGCCGACAGCAGTGACAAAATGCGGCGGTCGCGCGGTCGACGTGGATTGGATGTACTGAACCGGCTTCGTTCAAACGGGCGGGTCGATTTCAAGATTTATGATCGGGAGCTGCCAGAAATGGATGGGCAACCGGTCGATATGAAGTTGCTGCAGCTGGCCCGGCATTTGAATGGCAAAGTCGTCACCGGTGATTTCAATCTGAACAAAATTGCTAAGCTGCAAAATGTTCCGGTGATCAATTTGAACGAAATTGCCAATTCGCTGAAGCCGGTTTTTCTGCCAGGTGAAGAAATTGCGATTACGATCGTCAAGGCCGGTGAAGGTCCGGGCCAGGGAGTTGGCTATTTGGAAGACGGGACGATGATCGTGATCGAAGACGGTCGCAGCCACATCGGTCAACAGGTCGAAATCGTCGTCACCAGTATGCTGCAAACCAGCGCCGGCCGAATGGTTTTCGGAAAATTCAATAAAGTCGAAAGTTGAGACCGGCTGTCCAGTTGCTCGAACACAATTCTATTAAGTAGCGTGCGAGGAATAAGTGGCTGAATCGGGTGGGACAATGGTCTCATCCTACGTAGCCTGGGACCATTTTCCCAAGCGAAGTCCGACAGTAAATAACCGCACGATGCTAAAGCAATGCGCAGACGACCGAACCAATCAGGGTTGCGAAGATCAGGAAGATAAATGGCTTGGCGGCTTCCAGAAATCCGGTCAAATGAACCTCCAATGGTTCCGTACGATTGGTTGGCGGTTGGCGATTGGCGGTTGGCGATTGTTATTCGCGGGACTTATACCAATTCAATTTGTGCACCAAAATGCCATTTCCCTCCGATTTTGCTGGCATCGGTGGCAGTGTCCAGCGAATTGGCAAATTATTAGGGTAAAGTTGACATTCCTGGTGTTTAGAGTCGGATTCCAGTGAGTTCAATTTGACTCCTGTTTCTGTCGTTTTGCGGGGCCAAATTGAAGTCGGGCCGGAATTTTACGGCCAATGAGACTTCCGGTTTGGAAGTGGATCGTTCGACTGACACGAACCGAAAACTTTAAAGCGCGAGTCAAAAAAACCGGTTTCAATTTGCCAGAATAGTTTTGGCTTTTCAAATTTTTGTGTTAAGGTTGCAGTAGTGAAAGGTTATCCGTTTAACGATTCTTGCTGGAGGGCATTTGGATGCAAGATCCACCTAAGCATGCAGCGTGAGTGCCTGATAATGTTTTGGGTGCTCACAAAGAAGTTCCCCGTTAACCATTAAACCTTTTTGACGCCCGGTCATTGTCCTTTTGACCGGGCGTTTCATTTTATCTGGCGGTCTTGAAGACTTGACAACGGCGCGGCATCGGTGAAATTGGTCGTTTCCCCGAACCGAATTCCGATTTCGATAGCGATTCGCCATGATCAAGATTTACCCGTTCAAAACGCTTCTGCCGTCCGACGGATTGGCTGCGCGCATCGCCTGCGAGCCTTATGACGTCATTGATACCGAAGAAGCAAGAATTCGTTCTGCCGGAAACGCGCTCAGCTTTCTGCACGTTGTTAGATCCGAGATAGATTTGCCTGAAGGGACAGATCCCTACGACCCGGACGTTTACCAACAGGCTGCCGATAATCTACAGGGACTGGTGGATGACGGACATTTGATCGAGCAGGCGGAACCGGGAATTTTCGTCTACCGGCAGATCCTTCACGATCGGGCACAGTATGGAATCGTTTGCTGTTACGATGTGCAACATTACCGATCCGGCGAGATTAAGAAACACGAAAAGACCCGCCCGGTCAAAGAAGACGATCGAACCCGCCATCTGACAACCTGCAGCGCCCAGGCAGAACCGGTTTTTCTGACCTTCAAAGACGACACCGCGATTGAACAGTTGATCCGTCAGGACTCTTTACGTGATCCAATTATTGATTTCGTTGCTGCCGACAATGTGACGCACACCATTTGGAAAGCTGTTGACGCACAATCCTATGTCAACGCATTTGCTGTGATCGATCGCGTCTACATTGCCGACGGTCATCACCGCACAGCGGCTGGCGAACGCGCCGCCACACAGCGACAATCGGAGAACCCCGATCACGACGGTACGGAAGAGTACAACCGGGTTCTTTCCGTGCTGTTTCCGGCAGGGCAGCTGAAAATTCTGCCCTACAATCGAGTCGTTGCTGATTTGAATGGCCTGTCGAGCACCGAGTTTCTGGCGAAACATGCAGTCATTGGCAAACTTGAACGGACCAACAATCCAGAACCGGCTGCGGCCGGTTGCGTTTGCGTTTATGTCGGCAGCGGCTGGCATCGATTAACGTTTGCTTCGGATTCGATCGATCACCATGACCCGATTGATTCGCTTGATGTTTCTTTGCTCCAAACGCAAATCCTGACTCCTGTTCTGGCGATTGGTGATCCCCGAACGGATGAGAGAATTGGTTTTGTTGGTGGCATTCGGGGGACCGAGGAACTGGAGCGGCTGGTCGACTCGGGCAGGCAGGCAGTGGCGTTTTCCATGTATCCGACAAGCATTGAACAGCTAATCCAGGTCAGTGATGCTGGCGAAATCATGCCGCCCAAATCCACCTGGTTCGAGCCCAAGTTGCGCAGCGGATTGTTCGTTCATCGATTCGAAAAATTTCAGGAAGCAACAATATGAAAATCCTTATTGCTGACAAATTCCAATCGAGCGGCGTTGATCAATTGAAGTCGGGCGGCTTCGAAGTTGTCTCCGAACCCAACACCGATGCCGCAACAATGCATCTGGCGGTCGCGGCCAATCAACCCCATGTCTTGGTCGTTCGTGGAACAAAAGTTGGCGCCGAAGCGATTCGGGCCGGGCAACAATTGAGTCTGATCGTGCGGGCCGGGGCGGGTTTCGACAGCATCGACGTCGCCGAAGCCAGTCGTCGAGGCGTCTACGTGGCCAATTGCCCGGGCAAGAATTCGATCGCAGTCGCAGAACTGGCTTGGGGCCTGATCCTGGCGTGCGATCGTCGTATTCCAGATCAAGCCACAGAACTGCGATCGGGCAAATGGAATAAACAGGAGTATTCCAAGGCTGCCGGATTGCATGGACGAACACTTGGGATCGTCGGAACCGGACAAATTGGAATGGAAGTCGCCAAACGGGGAATGGCCTTTGGCATGCAAGTGTTGGGATTCAGTCGTAGTTTGACGCCCAAAAAAGCAATCGACGCGGGTATCGTTTATTGCGGTGATTTGAATGAACTTGCCCGCAACAGCGATGTGGTCAGCGTCAACGTTGCCAGCAACACCGCGACGAATCAGCTGATTGACCAGCGTTTTATCCAAAACATGAGGCCGGGCGCTTTTCTGATCAATACCAGTCGCGGCAGTGTTGTCGATCAAGTTGCCTTGGCAGCCGGAATCAGGGAAAAAGGTTTGCGGGCCGGATTGGACGTATTCGCCAACGAACCTGGCGGTGGAACAGCGGAATTTGGTGATTCAATCGTTGCGTTGCCAGGTGTGTACGGCACCCATCACGTCGGTGCATCGACGGACCAGGCCCAAGAGGCGATTGCCGATGAGGCGGTCCGGATTATCGAGCGATTTCGTGACGCGGGTACCGTTTGCAACTGCATCAATCTAGCGACTCGAACCCCGGCCACAACGCTGCTAACCGTTCGCCATTTGAACCGTCCGGGAGTGCTGTCCCACGTGTTCCATGTGATTGGCGAGGCCGAAATCAACGTAGAAGAAATGCAGAATGTGATTTACGATGGTGCCGAAGCGGCCTGTGCAAAAATCCAACTCGACGATACGCTTTCGCCAAAACACGTTGAAACGATTCGTCAGAACGCCCATGTTTTGAGCGTTGAAACGTCCGCGATCGACCAACCAAACTGAAAGCATGACATGAACACGACAACCGTAGCCAAAGACCGGATCTTCAATTTTTCCGCTGGACCGGCCATGCTGCCGGAGTCGGTGATTGAACAGGCCAAAATCGATTGCTGGAATATTTTCGATTCAGGAATCGGAATCATGGAACACAGCCACCGGGGCAAAGTGTTTGATCGAGTGTTGAACGAAGCGATCGAGGATTGTCGTGCGATTGGCGATATCAGCGACGAATATGAAATCCTGTTTTTACAAGGTGGAGCGACAACCCAGTTCGGCATGATCCCGATGAGCTTTCTGGCGACCGATCAAACGGCTGATTACCCGAACACCGGCGTTTGGACGACCAAGGCCATTCATGAAGCCAAAATGTTTGGCAACGTGAATGTCGCCTACGACGGCAGCCCAACCAATTTCAACCATATTCCCACCGATTCGGAAATTCGCCAATCAAAAAATGCCATGTATCTTCATTACTGCAGCAATAACACGATTTATGGGACCCGATTCGACAGGCCACCACAAACATCGGCCCCTTTGATCTGTGATGCCAGCAGTGAAATGTTCAGTCGGCCCTGTGATGTTTCGAAGCACGTTTTGATTTA
>JBGSXT010000362.1:0-3931 GCA_041751295.1 Mariniblastus sp. | reverse complement strand
GCCAGCGAAGATCGCGAATCTGTCCATCGGCCCCCTGCACCTCGGGCGAAAACATGTCAAAGACAAAGATCGCGACATTGATCAGGATCAGAGTGACTACGATGGATTGCGATGCTGTCGGTGCCTGACTCCAGGGACTGGCGTCGTAGTCGTCACGATAATATTGGCGGTCCTGAAGTCCCATGAATCTATTGTTTCGCGAATCGATCTGTCGGAACGTGTTTCAAAAGTACGTGCGGGTTGCCGAACCGGACGTTTAAGCGACTGAAAATCAGCAACTTCGGTCGACGTACCTTTCGGCAAAAGGTACGTACTAGATTATTAAAACACGTACTTACATCAATGGCCAAAAAACTCCTGATCATATGGATTGATCATGATAGCGACTCCAGGCAAATAGAGACTACCGCAAATGATTCTGAAAGACGATCGGCTGGCCAAATTTCGAACAGCCTACTGATCACTCGCCAAGAATCGGATTCGATCGGGATACGTTGCCCGTCGAACTCTCGCTGATACTGCGCACCATCGCCTTGATTTTCCGGTGTTGTTCGCGGATCTCGCCGGACGTCCGGGTGATCGAAGATTCGAGTTCATTTTTCTTCATTTTGACGTCGTCAGCGAACTGCCGAACAGTGTCCAGGTCGGCCTGCAATTTGCTCTGGTCACTCGTCAATCGCTCGATCACGTCGACTCGCAAATTGATTTGCTCCTGGGCATCTGCGTCGGCCAATTGACTGCGTCGGTTGTTTTCGGCAATGCGGGCAATTTCCGCAGTGTATTCGGCGGTCCGACGTTGCAATGTCTTCAGCAGAAACGGGAAATCGCTGAGCTGCCGGACGTAAACTCGCGTCACTTCCGTGACCGGTTCCTGGGTTGGAAACGGAGCCACCGGTTCGTCACCGCGCTGGTAGCCGTCGGCTGTCAGCTGGTCGACCAGGATTTCGTCTCCTTTCTGAAATTCGATTTCGCCACCGGCATGCAGGGCCGGATCAACCGCTTGGCCACCGCGGTTGAATTGCCCATCCGTTTCGATGCTGCCGGTTGAATCGACCTGATAGGTAAGGTTTGATTTCTCCTGGAATTGGTAGCGGACAAAAATCTCTTCATTCGACGGATCGAACCGTTGGGAGACTCGATCGGTCTGGGATTCGATCCAGTTTTCGATTTTGACCAATGGCAATCCATCGAACATCACGCGGTCGACCATATTCTCGTAAGCACGGGCCTGATCGGGATCGTTCAGATCCAAATTGAAGACTGTAGCCGGCATGAACTGTTCAACCAGAATTTTTCGATATTCCGTCAGCTGCTGATTCAGGTTCGGATCGTCCTCGTCCAATTTGATTTCCGTGTTGCGAATGTAGGCGTCCCGCTGATCCGCCGGCGATTTTTCGAACAGCGTCCAGGTCTGAGACGGAGCATCAAATTCTTCCGCATTGGCGATGAAAACCGGTTCCAATTCCAGCGAATTGGGGGTCTCGCCAATAACGCGCATCGTGCCGACGAACAGCACCGGATAGACGACCTCCTCGAAAACCCGATCCGCATAAACAAACATTAGCATGTCCTGCATGTTTGCCGGGTTGTCCTGACTGAAAATACGATCGCCCGAAAACTTGAAGACCCGGTTCTTGTCTTTGATTTCTATCTCACCACTTCGCCAGACGCGGCCTCGGCCTGCCGTTTCAAGGTCCAGCGTTTCCGACAGGCCGCGCAACGATTCGGGCGCGTATTCGTAGGCCAGGCCAGATCCATTCAAAGCCGTTTCAATTTGCTTCTCCATCTGTGCAAGTGCTTCACTTGTCCGTTTCGCCGCCAACATTTCGGTACGCCGCGCGTCGAGCACTTGGGACATGCCGATCAAAGCACCCAGGCCGGCCAGAAATGTCAGCGAAAGAAATACGATGTTCGACCAATGCCAGGCTTTGGCGGAAAGGACTAAAAACGCAATGAACGCGATAACCAGTATTCCGACGATGGCGTATTGCATAGTGTTGTCAACTCAGAGCGAACTTGCTCGGCATTTCCGTAAATCCGGGAGAATCCAGGTACGGCACAGCCTAATTTTACGTTGCTATCGCGCGGAGTCGCCTTGGCAAAATTGGATATCCACGCTTTTACATGATAAATTGGGCAAACTGTGGCGTCAATGAATCGCGTTTGAACGCCCTGAAGTTCACAGTCGCTTTATTTTGCCTGGATTGCCATTCAAACTGGCATATTCCTAATAATCGTGTCAAGCGGATCGGCTTGACACCCCGAAATTAACTTTCATGGCAGAAAAGTCGAAACGGCATCTGGTCACGGTGCGCACGCTAAGCCGCAATTATTTGATTGTGGTTTGCATCTGCGCGTTCGTTTGCAGCAACGGTTGCAATCGAGGCTACTACCGACGGCAGGCCGACAACGAAGCCCAACGGCTGATTCTACAGAAATCCTGCGACCCGCGTTGGAATCAATCTAGCGACGGTACGATCGACATCGACCCCCAATCGCGGATGTTCGATCCCTTCTCGGCCGATCACCCGCCGATTCCACCCGACGATCCCAGTTCACATCAGCTGATGCGATGCGTCGACGGTCGCCGGGGCTATCCCAATTGGCATTCCAACGGAGATACCGATTATGTGGAGAATCCGGAATGGCGGGCTTACTTGCCGGTCAACGAAAATGGCGAAGTCGTATTGGATCTCGACGCCGCTTACAAAATGGCACTGTTGAATTCGCCGGACTTGCAGTCCCAACGTGAAGTTCTGTACTTGTCTGCTTTGGACGTCAGTCTCGAACGGTTTGGTTTTGATACTCAACTGTTCGCCGGTTACAACTCGTTCTTGACCCAACAGGGAAGCGATCGCGGGGAAGGCACTTTCCTGTCCAGTGATTTTGGCCAGAACAGCGAAGGCATTACGCTTTCCCGGTTGGGCATTACGGGTACGACCTTCGTCGCTGGACTTGCCAATTCGATCCTCTGGAATTTCTCTGGCCCTAACACGCAATCGGCGACCAGCCTGGTTGATTTCTCGATCATTCAGCCTCTGCTTCAAAATGCCGGGCGCGATCGAATTCTGGAAGCATTGACACTGTCGGAACGGCGATTGTTGGCCGACGTCCGCCAGCTAGACCGTTTTCGCAGAGGTTTCTATCTGAACGTGGCAACCGGTCGCAATCCGGGAGCCGGGCCGGGAACCGATTTCCTCAATCCACCCGCCGGGGCTGGCGGCGGCATCGGTGGATACATCGGGTTGCTGCGGCAACAGCAACAGATTCGAATTCAGGAATTCAATGTCCGCCAATTGGAAAACGTATTGGAACAATTTCGGGAACTCTTTCGCCGGGAACGGATTGATTCGCTACAGGTCCGTCAGTTTGAGCAGTCTTTGTACGCTCAACAAAACGTCTTGCTGACACAGAAAACGGACTATCAGACATCGCTCGATATTTTCAAAAGGACGTTGGGGATTCCGCCAGGAGTTGAAGTACGGATTGAAGATGGTCTGCTAAAACGATTTGAGTTCATTGGTGACGAAATCTCTGATCGTCTGATTGAAATCAACATCCTCCGCAACGAAACAGGCGAAGCGTTGAATTTAATCGACGAATTTGTTCCGCAATCGATCGAGTTGGCGGCCGACCCGACATTCGTTTGGCCGACGGAACTCGAGCAAAGCATTGAGGAGCTTGGTGTCTATATGCTGCAGGCGGACGAGTTGATTGCCAAGCTCAGTGGACCTGATCGGAAACAGATTGAAGCCGATCTCGAGAAACTGGGGCAAATCCGCAATAATCGTATCGATTACCTGGAGAAACTGCGATCGTCCATCGAACAGGGTGAGATTGTCGCTGATATCGAACCGGCAATTTTGCAACCCGAATCCATACTGACGCCAGATGCATTGCAGGAACAGCTGAACTTGGCGATGAGCAACTT